>CAZCWA010000078.1:0-14667 GCA_964502265.1 uncultured Myxococcaceae bacterium
CGGGACGCTGGCGGACACCCTCGGCGACATCGGCGAGGCGATGAACGCGGCGCTCGCGCAGATGGGTCACCCGACCCACGACCTCGAGACCTTCCGCAAGCTCGTGGGCGAGGGCGTGGAGCACCTCGCCATCGGCGCGCTCCCGTCCGATCGCCCGCAGGACGTGCCCGAGCTGGTGCGGCACTTCCGCCGGCACTACGCGGACCACGCGGTTCCGAAGAGCCGCGCCTTCCCCGGCGTGCCCGAGCTGCTCGAGGCCCTGTGCGCCCGCGGCCTGCGGACGGCGGTCCTGAGCAACAAGCTCGACGCGCTGACCAAGCAGGTGGTGGCGGTGTGCCTCGGCGACTGGCCTCTGCAGCCGGTCTACGGCGAGCGCACGGGCGTCGCGCGCAAGCCCGATCCGGCGGCTGCGCTGGGGATCGCTCACGAGCTCGGCGTGCTGCCGGAGCGGTGCCTCTTCGTGGGCGATACCGCGGTGGACATGAAGACGGCGGCCAACGCCGGCATGTTCGGCGTGGGCGTGCTCTGGGGCTTCCGCGGCCGGGACGAGCTCGAGTCCAGCGGCGCGAAGGCGATCATCGCGCAGCCGTCCGAGCTGCTCGCGTTGATCGACTAGACCGGGCGGCGCCGGTCCTTCATCTCCTGGTGGATCTCCGCCCATGTCTCGCCGGAGAGGCCGTCCAGCAGCGCGGGGAAGATCGTCGCCTCCTCCTGCGCGAGGTGGCGGTGCATCAGCTCGGCGAAGCGCGCGGTGTGCGCGGCCGCCGTCACCGGCACCGGGAGCTGACCGGAGGATTCCAGCGCCCGCCACGCGGGGACCAGCAGGGCGAGCTGGCGCTCCACCTCCACGTGCTCGGTCTCCATCTCCTCCAGCGCCACCGTCACCTCCGGGCGTCCGAGCCCGCGCGCACGCTCCACCAGCGAGTGGTCCTCGTCCTGCGCGTGCAGCGGCAGCGCGATGCCGAAGTAGCGGGCGAGCTGCCGGCCGGCGTCCTTGCGCGCCTCCAGCGAGCCTGAGGGATCCAGCACCCGCTCGGCGAGCTGCAGGTGCGAACGGATGCGGACATGGCAGGCGCGCAGAAGGCCCATCGCCGCCGGCTCTTCCAGTCCGCAGGACCCGGCGTCCGGGCGATCACCAATCTTCAGGGGAACGAGCATGTGACTCCTCTATCTGCCTTCGCTTCTGCAATCTGCCGGCCTGCCCTGCCCAGCGTTTTCTGCCGCTTCGCGCGCATCCTGCGCGGCGTCGGCCTTCCCGCGCACGTGTTGCGCCCGGGGAGACGTTCCACGCGTTCCATCATGGAGCGGAACACCCGGAGGCCGCGATCGCGTCCGGGTGGCACCCGCGCTGCACTGGTGGGGAGCAGGAGACACGCCTTCCATGATCCACGCTGATGACACCGTCGCCCAGATCGTCCTCGACCACTCGATCTGCGCCCCGATCTTCCAGCGCCTGCGCATCGACTTCTGCTGCCGCGGCGACGTGCCGCTGCGTCAGGCGTGCGCGGAGAACGGCGTGGACGTGACCGGGCTCCTCCGCGAGCTGCGCCTCGCCATCGCCGACCACGACGAGCGGACGAGCTTCGATCCCCGCCTGCTCGACACCCGGGCGCTGGTCGAGCACATCGTCAACGCGCATCACCTCTACCTGCGCGACATCCTGCCCTTCCTCGTCACGCTCTCGAAGCGGGTGGCCCGCGTGCACGGCCAGAACCACCCCGAGCTCTTCGAGCTGTGCTCCGCGGTGGAGGCGCTGCGCGACGACCTCATCCCCCACATCGACTACGAGGAGCTGGTCGTCTTCCCCGCCCTGCTCGCCCGCGCGCCCGGCGATCCGATCATCCAGGAGGCGCTCGCCACCATGCACGACGAGCACCCGGGCGTGGCGCTGCTGCTCAACAACATCCGCACCCTCACCCGCGACTACGCCCTGCCCGAGGACGCCTGCACCAGCTACGCGGCGCTCTACCGGCAGCTCGAAGACGTGGAGGCGGACACGCTGCGTCACGTCCACCTCGAGAACAACGTGCTGATGCCGAGGTTTGTCGCCCTCGCGCAGGTGGGCAGCGCGGCTCAGCTCCGGTAGTCCGCGTTCTCGCTGATGTACTCGTGGCTGCGGTCCGCGCCGAGCACCGTCGCGGTGCCAGAGCCCAGCCCCAGCTCGACCTCCACCTCCACCGCCCGCTCGTGCGGCGGGAAGCGCACAGGCGGGGTGAAGGTGAGCCCGTCCGGAGGCGGCACACTGGCGTAGAGCTCCGCCTCGCGCAGGTGCGCCACCAGCGCGCGCTCGGCCTCTGCGTCCAGGCGGAAGGCGCCGCCGGAGAAGATCACCCGTCCCCCCAGCCGCAGCTCGCAACGGGACGGGTCCACCGCCACGCCCTGCGCCCCAAGGTACTTCCCGATCGCCGCCACCAGCCGGCCCACGTTGGGATCGTTGCCGCACACCGCGCACTGGAAGAGCGGCGAGTTGACGATCGACTTGCCCACGCCCAGAGCCAGCGCCGCATCCGGCGCGCCGGTCACGCGGACGCGGATCACGTGGTGGACGCCCTCCCCGTTTCGCACCACGTCATCGGCGAGATCCCGGCACACCTGCACCAGCGCGTCGCGGAAGGAAGCCAGCCCGCCCTCTTGGGGCAGCGGCACCTTCTTCGAGGAGACGAGCGCCACCGTGTCCGAGGTGCTGGTGTCGCTGTCGATGCTCATCGCGTTGAAGCTGCCCTCGGCGCTGACCGCCTGGTGAAGGGCCTCGCGCAGCGCGTCTCGCGGCACGTCCAGGTCGGTGAGCAGGTACACGAGCATGGTGGCCAGGTTCGGCTCGATCATCCCCGCGCCCTTGGCGATGCCGACGATCGATCCTTCGCCCACCTGCGCGCGCCGCACCTTCGGGTAGAGGTCGGTGGTCATGATCCCCTCTGCCGCGGGCAGCACGCTCCCGGCCGCGAGCGACGCTGCGGCCTCGCGAACGGCGGGCAGCATCGCGTCCACCGGCAGCCGCCATCCGATGACGCCGGTGGACGAGGGCAGCACCTGGCGCGGAGAGAGCCCCAGTGCAGACGCGGCCTCGGCGCACACGCGCTCCGCCGCCTCCTCACCTCCGGGCGCGCAGACGTTGGAGACCTTGTTGTTGATGACCAGCGCGCCCAGCGACTCTTCCGCCAGGCGCCTGCGGCCCACGAGCACCGGCGCGCCCGGGAACGCATTGCGCGTGAACACCGCCGCGAACGCGTCCGTGGGCGCATCGAGCGCGAGGATCGTCACCGTCATCTTCGACGGCTTCGGCGCCTCCTCGGGCAGGAACTGGAGCTGCGCCACGCCGGTGCGGAACCCCTGCGGCAGCGCCGCCTGGGTCTGCAGCCACGCGCGGTGTTCCTCCGCGGAGGTGAAGGTGAGCTGGGTGGAGGGCATGCCGCGCTTATCGGGCCGGCCCTCCCCCAGGTCAACGCCGCGTCTACTTCGCCGCGCGCTGACGTCGCAGGCGGCGCACCGTCTCCACCGCGTCCTTCGGCACCAGGCGCTTCACCACGCCGCGCACCGCCGCGGCGCCATCGTCGAGCTTCACCCAGCGGGCACCCGCCCCCGCCTTCGCCCAGATCCGGAAGCCCACGGTCTTCCGCGCGCGGGAGACCCAGTCGGCCTTGTAGCCCTCGGTGCCGCGGAGGAAGTCGTACTCCCGCAGGCCCAGGCCCAGCGCGTCCTCGAAGGTCGCGCCCACCAGCACGAGGCCCACGCTCTTCGGGCGCCACGCCGGATCCAGCCCGGACTGGTAGTAGTGGAAGCGATCGCCGTGGACGATGCCGTAGACGCTCGCCACCGCCACCTCGCCCATCCACATCGTGTACAGGCGCAGCTTCCCCCGCTCCGCGAGCAGCATGGTCACGTCGCGGTGGAAGGCTTCGGTCGCCGGGCCGTTGATCCCGGAGGACCCGCCGTCCTCTTCCCACCGCATCCCGTGCAGCCGGAAGAACTCCGCCAGCGGCCTCGCCAGCGCTGAGGGCGACGGCGAGGTGGTGATCTCGATCCGGTAGCCCGGCTGCTTCTCCAGCCACTTCCGGCGGCGCAGGTAGTTGTCCCGCCGCCTCGTGCGCTTGAGGAAGGCCTCGAAGGTCTCGCCCGCCTCGAAGCGCTCCCAGGGACAGGTGTTGCGCTCCCAGCGGCGCTTCTCGAACCCGGGTCCGAAGCACTCCGCCAGCCAACCCGGCGTTTGCGAGTCCTCGTCGAAGTCCCACAGCTCCAGCAGGTCCCAGTCGGCCTCGTGCCGCCTCAGCGACTCGCCGAACGCGCGGGCGATCTCCTCCTCGCGTCCGCGCTCGGCCACCACATCGAGGTAGTCCGAGCCCACCCGCTCGTCGCCCCAGAAGCGCAGCATCCGCACCTGGACGGGGCCCGTGCGCCGCGTCTCGATCGACAGCGGCAGAAGCCCCACCAGCCGCCCTTCACCGGGACCGGGCGACGGCTCCCGCGCGACGAGCACGTACGGCTCGCGCCCCTCGCCGATCCGCTCGGACCAGGGCTGCAGCCACTCCCACGCGTTGAAGATCCCCGCGCCCGAGCGCTCGAGCAGCGCGCCCCACTCCTCGCGCAGCGCGCAGAGCCCGGCACGGTCGCGCACGACCGACACCTGGGGCGCGGACAGCTCCTGCTCACGCCGCATCCGCTAGCCCCTCGCCCGCCGCGCGTCCCGCCTGCGCACCTCGGTGAGCACCGTCCGCACCGCGCTCGCCACCCGATCCATGGTCTGCGCGTCGAGGTCCTGGTGACAGGGAATCTCCACGATCTGGTTGCGCACCCGCATCGTCTCCGGGAAGTCCTCCGGCCGGCAGTCCGGGTGGTAGTCGCGCCAGAAGTCCACCACCTGGATGCCCATCGCCTTCAGCCGCGCGAAGACCTCGGCCTTGTGCTCGGTCACCACCGGGTAGAACAGCGGGCACACGCCGGCGGGCAGCTCGTTGAAGAGCGGCGGGGACACGTCGCGCAGCCGGCCGAGCAGGAAGAAGTAGTTGCGCCGCCGCAGCTCCACCACCTGCTCCATGTCCTGCGCTTCGCAGATCCGCAGCGTGAGCGGGCTCATGCCCATGTCCACGTGGGCGCGGTTGAAGTGCATGGTCCCGGTGGCCACGCGCTCCACCTGTCCCGCCTTCACCACGCCATGCCCCACCGCGCGCACCGCGGACCGCGCCATCCGGCCCAGCTTCCCGCCGCGCATCTCCAGGTTCTTCAGCAGCGCGGACGCGGTGTGGCTGATCACCGACGGGATGCCCGGCGGCGGCAGCTTCGGCAGCGTGTAGCGGCGCTCGCCGTTGATCACCAGCGCGCCCCCGTTGGGCACCGGCAGCGCCTTGTAGAGGCAGAAGATGCCCACGTCGCCGGTGGTCCCCAGCGGCACCGAGCCGTCCTTCGAGAGCAGCGCCAGCGCGCAGTCCTCGATCAGCGGCAGCCCGTGCTCCTCGGCCATCTGCTTCATCTCGCGCACAGGGCCCGGGAAGCCGTTGAAGTGGATGAGGTAGAGCGCGCGCGTGTTGGGCCCGATCTTCCGGCGCACGTCGTCGAGGTCCACCTGCCACTTCTCGTCCACCCGGTAGAACACGGGCTTCGCGCCCGCGTCCGCCAGCGCCTCGATCTCCACCCCGTGGTGGTACGAGGGCACCAGCACCTCGCCGCCGTCCAGGCCCAGCATCTTCACCGTGGTCCAGACCGCGTTCCGCGCGAAGTAGAACCAGTGCACGTTCGCGCTGTCGAAGGGCGGGAACGCGGGCCGCGCCCCCCGCTTGATCAGCATGCTCGGGTAGAGCGTCGGGTAGTCGGGAACGAACAGCTCGGGCTTCAGCGCTTCCATAGGTCCACCATCTCCCTGGCCCTCGGGCCGATCCGGAACTTCAGCGCGTGGAGCAGCCGCCCCCACGCACCGTCGCGGAAGATGAACAGCCAGGTGTGCGGACGCACCCGCTCCGCCCAGTCCCGCTTCCACGGCATGTCCATCCCAAGAAAGTCGAACTCCCGAAGGCCCCGCGCCACGCAGTCGCGCAGCACGTCCTCCATCAGGAGCTGACCGGGACTGCACTCGCGCAGCGCCTCGTCGTAGCCGGGCTTGAGCAGCAGGAAGCGCCCGTGCTTCGCGTCCTCGAGCGCGAACTGGAACGCCACCGCCCGCCCGTCGAGCCGGAGGAACCACAACGCCAGCTCGCCCTCGTGCGACGCGTTGCGCGCAAGCTCCGTGTAGAAGCCGCGCGTGGCCGCGTCCTGCGCCATCGCGGTGCCGCCGCGGCCCTTCCAGCCGGAGGCCTCGAGCCGCATCCCCTCGTCGAGCACCGCGGGGAGCGGGATCCCGCCCGTCACCCGCTCCACCGTGACCTGCCCCTTCTCCTCGAGGCGCTTGCGGCGGCGGCGCAGGTTGGCGCGGAACTTCGCGTCCCACGACTTCTGCATCTGCTCCCAGGTCCCCGAGAGCGGCACGTACGGCGAGCGCACCGAGTCCCACTCACCGGTGGGCATCCCGAGCCGCGCGGCCTCGTCCCTCAAGGCGAAGGCGCGCCCGTTCTCCGGGACGTCCACCAGCCGCAGCACGTCCCAGTCCCGCATCTGCGCCACCCGCGCGAGCAAGACCTTCGCCGCCTCCTGGACCCTTCCGTCCTCCGCCAGCAGATCGAACCGGCACGAGTGCGTGTTCGCCGGCGCCGCAAGCTCGCGCACCGGGACCTTCACGCCCTCCAGCCTCGTCCACCGCCACAGAAGCGGCAGCGCGGCCAGGAGCCTTCCGTCCTCCGCGCGCCACGTCAGCACCCGGAGCGCCTCCCCGGGCGCGAAGTTGTCGATCCAGATGCGCAGGAACCGGTGGCGGTAGAAGAGCTCGCCGCCGCAGCGGTCCACCAGCGCGTCCCACTCGGGCTCCAGCGCCGCGAACGCCGCCCGCCCGGTCAGCACCGCCACCCCCGGCGAACGGGAGATGAGCGGCCTCGCCTGGGGCACCGCGTCCTTCTGCGGCGCGCGAGCGGTCGCGGCGGAGGACGCCTTCGCCACGTTCTGCCTGCCCTTCGCGCCCTTCGCCTCCCTCACGCCGTTGCGGCCATCGCCGGTCCGCACCGCGTTGCCCGGCTTCTGGCCCTCGGGCGCCTGCGACGTCTCGGTCTCCACACCTGCCTCCATCACCGTGCCCTTCTCCTTCCCCGCCTACAGCCCATTGCGCGCCAACTGCAGCAGGCAGCGCGCCACCTTCCGGCTGTCGTGACGGATGCGCCGGCCCTCCTTGAGGAGGTCGGCCTCCACCGGGATCACCCCGGCCTCGATCAGCCCGCGGCGATCCACCTCCACCGGGAGCTGCCCCTTCTTCCGGTACCGCTCGAGCACCTCCGCGTCCGCCCGGCGCGCGTTCACCAGCGCCACGTCCACCACCGGCCCCACGTGCTCCACCACCGCCCGCACGTGCTCGACCGCGTCCATCCCGTCCGTCTCCCCCGGCTGCGTCATCAGGTTGGCGATCAGCACCTTCAATGCCCGCGTCTCGCGCAGCGCCTGGGCCACGCCGTCGACCAGCAGGTTGGGCATCACGCTCGAGAAGAGCGACCCCGGCCCGATGGTCACAAGGTCCGCGGTCCGGATGGCCTCGATCACCCCGTCCGAAGGCCGCGGCAGCTCGGGCTTCAAGGACACCCTCCGGACCCGCTGCCCGCTCCTGGCGATGTTGCGCTCGCCCCGGACCAGGGTGCGGTCCCACAGCTCCGCCTCCAGCTCCACCGCCTGGAGCGTGGACGGCAAGACCCGCCCGCGCGCCTCGAGCATCCTGGCCGAGAGATCCACCGCCTCCATGAAGTCACCGCGCAGCTCGGTGAGCGCGGCCAGCAGCAGGTTCCCCACCGCGTGCCCGCCGATGCCCCCGCCCTTCTCGAAGCGGTGCTGGAAGAGCTTCTGCAGCACCCCGCTCTGCGTCCCGGACAGCGCCACCAGGCAGTTGCGCACATCGCCCGGGGGCAGCACGCCGCGCATCCGCCGCAGCCGCCCCGAGGACCCGCCGTCGTCGCTCATCGCCACCACCGCGGTGAGCTCCAGGCCCGGGCTCTTCGCGGTGGGCAGCGCGCGCTTGGCGAGGCCCCGCAGGACCACCGGCAGCCCCGTCCCACCGCCGATGCACACGAGGCTCAAGGGACGTTGCACCAGCCGCTGAACCGGCCGCTCCAACGACCGGTTCAACCACTTGCGCTCTGGCCGTACCCCGTCCCGGCCGAGCGGCGTCTCCACCGACTGGCCTCCATCCGTCTCCCGCATCCCCTACCCCCCGTCGCCCGCCCCAGGTACAGCAACCCACGTGCCCGGCCCCCGAAGGCGCCAGGCATCCAAACCTTCTCCTCCGTGATGTCAGCGCGCGCCGCGCCCGAGAATCACGTGCCTCACCGTGTGGAAGATGATCGCCACGTCGAGAAACAACGAGCCGTTCTTCACGTAGTAGAGGTCGAACTCGAGCTTGTTCCGCGCATCCTCCACCGACGCCCCGTAGGGGTAGCGGATCTGCGCCCAGCCGGTGATGCCGGGCTTCACCGCCTCGCGCAGGCCGTAGAAGGGGATGGCGCCCTTGAGCTGCTCCACGAACACCGGGCGCTCCGGCCTGGGCCCCACGAAGCTCATCTCCCCCGACAGCACGTTGAACACCTGGGGGATCTCGTCCACCCGCGTCTTGCGGATGAAGCGCCCCACCCGGGTCACCCGGTCGTCGTTGGTCTTCGCCCACACCGCGCCGTCCTTCTCCGCGTCGGTGCGCATGGAGCGGAACTTCCAGAGGAAGTAGCTCTTCCCGTCCAGGCCCACCCGCTCCTGTCGGTAGAAGACCGGCCCCTTCGAATCGAGCTTCACCAAAAGCGCGACCACCGCCATCGCCGGCGCGGCCAGCAGCAGCAGCACGCTCGCCACCGCGAGGTCGAAGCCCCGCTTGAAGAAGCGCCGCCACGGCGAGATCGTCAGCTCGTCCGCGTAGGCCAGATCGCTCGCGCGCAGGAACATCACCGGGATGCGGCGCAGCACCCGCTCGCAGAAGCCCGCCGCCTCGTAGACGCGGATCCCCCGCAGCCGGCAGCGCAGGAGCGTGTCGCCGGTGACGGCCCCGCGCATCTCGTCGCAGGCCACCACCAGCTCCGCACAGCCGTACTCGCGCGCCACCTCGTCGAGGGACCGCGAGCCGCCGGTGAGCGACTTCGGGTCGAGCATCGCGCACACCCGGAACGCGGCGTCGCCCTGGTCCTGCACCGCGTTGGCCACCGCCCGCGCGCGCTCGCCGTTGCCCACGATGAGCAGCCGCCGCGGCGCCGAGAGCATCCCGGTCACCAGCGTGCGCGCGGCCATCGCGCCGGCCACCGCGCCAATCCCCGCGCCGAAGAGCGAGCCCACCGGCAGCACCGCCGGCATCGCCAGCGCGGCCAGCCCCATCAGCAGGGTGCCCACCCCCGCCGCCTTGAGCAGGCGACCGCCGCGCGGCCGGTCCTCACCGGCGATGCGCACGTCGTAGAGGTCGAGCGCGTAGAGCGCGAACTGGAACGTCCCCGCGAAGGCGATCCCGAGCAGCACGAAGAGCGGCAGGACCTCCGCGAAGTCGGTGACGCTCCCGGGCGGGCTCGCGGCGAGGACGCCGATGACGGCGCCGGCGAGCGCACCGGAGGCGAGCGCGACCGCCTCGGTGAGGAAGAACGCCAGCTTTCTCGCTGAGAACCAATGATGGAAGACCCGAAGCATCGCCGCCGCCGCCTACTTGTAGGCCTTGAGGTAGGTCGCCGCGTTCTGCTGCGCCCCGTTGAGCACGCAGCCCACCACCGGCACGCCCTGCAGGTGCTCCATCGCGTGCTGGACCTGCGCGGTGCTGGTGACGTTGGCCCGGATGACCATCACCACCCCGTCCGCCTGGCCGGCGAGGATCGACGCGTCCGCGAAAGGCAGCGTGGGCGGCAGGTCGATGTAGACCTCGTCGAACCCGTTGCGCACCGCCTCCATCAGCTCGCGCATCCGGCGCCCGGCGAGAAGCTGCGTGGGCTCCTCCGGCGTGGCCCCGGCGGGGATCACCGCCAGGCGCGTGGAGCGGAAGCGCCGCACCGCCTCGTTGAGCTGGCAGTCACCTGAGAGCAGCTCCGAGAGCCCCGGCTTGCCCTTGATCCCCAGCACGTGCGCCACCTGCGAGCGCCGCAGGTCCGCGTCGATGAGCAGCACCCGCCGGTCCGGGTTCGCCCGCGCCGCGGTCAGCGCGAGGTTCACCGTGGTCACCGTCTTGCCCTCCCCCGGCATCGCCGAGGTCAGCGCCACCGCCTTCATCGGCTTCACCGTCCGCAGCCGGTCCAGCCGGTAGTACAGCGTGCGGTACTGCTCCGCCGCGTTGGAGGCCGGCGACGTCAGCGTCACCACCCGGCGATCCACCTCGTTGCGGCCTTCGCCCCCCTCGTCCACCCGGGGCAGGAAGTTGCCCGCCCGCGTCATCGTCTGATCCATCCCGTCCCTCGTCTTTCGCCGCGGCGTGTCGCCCCGGAAGTCGAAACCAGCCTCGAAGTCGCTCAGCGTGCTCTCCCGATCAGTGGGCTTCGTCGTGCGGCACGTGCCGGTTGGGCATCTGGGGCACCAGCACCCGCTTCTCGCCCTTGCCCCCCAGCTCCGGCACCACCGCCAGCACCGGCATCGGCAGCCGCTGCTTCACCTGGTCCACGTCCCGGATGCTCTCGTCGCGCGACTCGGCGAGCACGCCCACCAGGATGCCCAGCGCCAGCGCCACCAGCAGCGCCAGCACCAGCCCGCCCACCCGGTCCGGCGCCGCCGGCTGGGTGGCCACGGTGGCCGGCGAGATGATCTGGAAGAGGCTCTTGGCCCCGCGCTCCTCCAGCGCCTGCGCCAATTCCGCCTCCACCTTGCGGCTGCGCACGCTCTCGTACTTCGCCCGGATCATGTCGTACTCGCGGGTCATCAGCCCCAGCTCGTTCGCCCACCGCGGCGTGGCGTCGATCCGCGCCTGGAAGACCTGCGCCTGCTGCTCGAGCTCGCCGATCTGCCGGGTGATCTCGTCGATCACCCGGTTCATCCGCGCGCGCTCCCGCCGCTCGTCCACCATCCGCGACTCGGCCGCGCTGATCCGCCCCCGCAGCGTGGCGACCTCCTTGGTCAGCCGCTGCACCTCGGGGTGGTCCGCCGTCCACGTGGCCCGCGCGGCGATCAGCAGCCGCTGGGCTTCGGCCTCCTGCGCCTTGAGCCGGCCCACCTCGCTGTCACCGGGCAGGTGCGCGCGCAGCATGTCGCCCCGCCGGATCTCCGCGCCGCGCAGCTCGTCGGTGCGGGCCTGGATGTAGCCCAGGGTCCGGTCGAGCCCGCGCATGTTGGTCTCGAGCTGCTCGGGCAGCTCGCCCATGTGGTCCACCTTGAACTGGGTGATCTTCTGCTCCCAGTCCGCCATCTGCGCGCGGAGCTGCTTCTCCTCGTCCGCGAAGAGCTGGCTGGTCCGCGCCGCCTGCGCCTGCCGTGCCCCCACCGCGAGGTCCGCGAAGACCTCCGGCAGCCGGTTCGCCACCTTCGCCGCCAGCTCCGGATCGTTGGCGCTGTAGGTCAGCTCGAACGCGTTGTCCCCCTCCACGCGCACGTCGATGTCCTTGCGCATCCGCTCCACCGCCGCGTCGATCCCGCGGGACTCACGAATGTCCCGGTAGAGATCGAGCTCCTCGATCGTCCGCTGCAACACCGGCCGCGACAGGAGCTCCTGCCGCACGGTGACGATCCGCCGGTCCACCGTCTCGCTGATGGTGGGCTGCACCATGTCCGCGATCGGGTGGTGCGGCTCCACGCGAACCACCGTGGTCGCCTGGTACACGCTGGGCATCGTGGCCACCACCGCGGCGCCCAGCGCGAACGTCCCTCCGGCGATGGCGAGCACCAGGAGCCTGCGCCTCCATAGCGCCTTCACCACCTGATCCACCGTCATCCCACGCTCCATGTCGTGCTCCTCCGTCCCTTCCCTTGTCACCAGGTCCGCGCCACCAGCCGGATCGCCACCACGTTGCGAGACAGATCGACGTCCGGCCCGTACGTGCCGACCTGGGAAATCCGATCCACCTGCCCCTGCAGCGCCACGTGCCGGGTCAGGCTCCACTCCAGGCCGCCGCCCACCGCGTAGCCGAGCATGTCGGCCGAGCGGGTGATGGACAGCCACTCCTGCGCATCTCCGGGCGCAGGGCCGTTGCGGAACGCGTACGCCCCGCTGAAGACGTGAAGCTGCCGCGAGAGCCGCAGGCTCGCGTAGAGCCCGGCGTACTGCGCCCACACCGCGGAGGTGAAGCCGGTCGCGCCCACCAGGTCCTGCCCCACCTGGGCGCTCGCCTCGAAGCCGCGGAAGGCCCGCGTGAACTGCACGTGCACCCGCGGCGCGATCCCGTCCTGGCTCCCGCGCGAGTCCATGTAGAAGACCGGCCCGCCGCTGAGCACCAGCACCGTCTGCGTCCCGGTGCGGTAGCGGAAGAGCGCCACCGGCGCGTGCGCCATCGCCCGCTCGGGGCCGTAGAGGAAGTACTGGAAGCGGTACTCCGCCCCCACCGTGGCGCGCGGGTTCAACCGGTACGACAGCTCGGCCGAGGGCGCGTGCACCGAGCCCGGCGGCGCGCCGTCCTCGAGAAGCTGCGTGCCCTCGAAGCGGTACCCCACCCGCCCGTCCAGCGTGCGCGTCAGCCGCGAGTGCAGCCCGGACTCCACCGTGCCGTAGAGCACCGGCGAGAGGCTGCGCCCCATCCCCGTCCGCGGCAGCGAGGTCGGATCCGACACGCGCCACGCCCGCACCTCGCCGGTGAGCCGCGTCCTCGCAGTCAGCCGCGTGGCGAGGTCCACGCCCGCGCGGTGATCCACCCGGGTCGTGCCCGAGAAGTACCGGAACTGCAGGTCCGGCGCGTACCAGGCGTCGAGGGTCAGGGTGCGGTTCTCCACCCGCAGGCCGCCCTGCCCCGAGAGCTTCGAGAGCACCTCGCCGGTCACCGGCGCGTCCGCGTCGTCGTGCCGCAAGAGCGCGTCGTCGTCGTACCGGCCCTCGAGGCCCACCTGCAGGCGGGGCTCGACGATCGTCGCCGCGCTGGCGCCCTTCGCGAACAGCAGCAGCGCCGTGAACGCCGCCATCTGGATTGCCCGTCCCACCGTCACCCCGCCCCTGGCCAAAGCCACCGTCACGCCACGCCTCACCACCGCCACCCGGACCGTCCCGCCCTCCTTCGCGCTACGGCACCACCACCGTGTCGCCCGGCGCGAGCCACACCGCCGAGCGCTGATCGTCCACGTCCGTCACCAGGTCCGCGTAGGAGACGACCGCGCTCTTCCCGTCGCGCCGGATGATCCGGATGTTGCGCTTGTCGGCGAAGTCGCTGAACCCGCCGGCCAGGGCCAGCGCCTGAAGGACGGTGACGTGCCCGCGCATCGGATACATCCCGGGCCGCACCACCTCGCCGGTGACGAAGACCCGCGGCGCGTTCACCTCGCGGACGATCACCGTCACCCGCGGATCCTGTACGTACTGGCGGAGCGCCTCGGCGATCTCCACCTCCAGCTCCTTCGGCGTCTTCCCGTCCGCCTTGAGCTCTCCCACCATCGGCAGCGAGATGAAGCCGTCCGGCCGCACCGGCACCACCCGCGACAGGTCCGCGTCGCGCCACACCGCCACGTCCACCACGTCCTCCAGACCGATGCGGTAGGGCTCGTCCGCGGGAGGCTGGATGTTCCTCTTCTGGCCCGCGCACCCGCCGAGCAGGAGCACCGCCGTCAACGCCCATCCCCACCCGCTCGTCTTCACGCCCATTTCTCCCCGCTCCTTCCGTTGCTCTCGATTGCGTGCGGCTTCCTAAGCACCGCATGTGCCACCGCCTTCGGGACGAGCCCCTCCGGATTCCGGGCACTTGCAAAGCCCCGGTGGGAACGGTGGGGGCCCCCAGGGGAAAAAACTTCCCGCCCACGAGCGGAAGCGCGCGCCACAACCGGAAACTTTTCAGTCCGATCGAGGGAACGAACCCGCGCGAAAGGTGGGAGGGCGCTTCCCTTTGAACGACATCGCGCCCCGCAGGACGGCGGCACGCCCATTGAAGTCCTGCTCCTGCGGAGGAGTTCAGACATGTTGAAGGTGGCGGCGGCGGCGGCGGTGGTGCTGGGTGTGGTGGGCGGAGCGGTCTCGATCTTCGGGGCCACGTTGGGCCTGGGCGCGGAGGCGGCGGCCCTGGGCCTCTCGGGGGTGGGGTTGTGGGCGGCGAGCTACGGCGTGGGCGGGAAGCTGGGCGCGCGTCCGGCCGGCAACCCGGAGACGGCGAGATAGAGGAAGCGCACGCGCTGGCCGGAGCGGGGACGAGCTGATAGCAGCGCCGCATGGCGAAGCCCCGCTACTGGCTCATCAAGAGCGAGCCGGACGTCTATCCCTATTCGCAGCTCGAGAAGGACGGGCGCACCGCCTGGACGGGGGTGCGCAACTTCGAGGCGCGCAACAACCTCCGCGCGATGACGCCCGGCGACCTGTGCCTCTACTACCACTCGGTGGAGGAGAAGGCGCTGGTGGGGGTGGCCACGGTGGTCTCCGAAGCGGTGGCGGACGAGACCGCGCCCGGCGAGGACTGGGCGCAGGTGGAGGTCGCGCCGCGCGTCGTCTTCACCCGGCCGGTGACCTTGAAGGAGGTGAAGGCGGACGAGTCCTTCGCCGAC
>CAZCWA010000079.1:0-14606 GCA_964502265.1 uncultured Myxococcaceae bacterium
ACGCCGAAGTAGCCGGCCTCCGGGTTGATCGCCCACAGGCGGCCGTCCGGACCCACGCGCATCCACGAGATGTCGTCGCCCACGGTGGTGATCTTCCAGCCCGCGAAGCGCTTGGGCGGGATCATCATCGCGAAGTTGGTCTTGCCGCACGCAGACGGGAACGCCGCCGCCACGTAGTCCACCTGGCCGGTGGGGCTCTCCACCGCGAGGATGAGCATGTGCTCGGCGAGCCAGCCCTCGTTGCGGCCGAGGTACGAGCCGATCCGCAGCGCGAGGCACTTCTTGCCCAGCAGCACGTTGCCGCCGTAGCCCGAGCCGAAGGACCAGATGGTGTTGTCCTGCGGGAAGTGGGCGATCCAGCGGCGGTCCGGCGAGAGGTCACCGGTGCAGTGCAGGCCGCGGTTGAAGTCGTTGGAGTCCGCGAGCATCTCCAGCGCCTGCTGCCCCATGCGGGTCATGATCCGCATGTTCAGCACCACGTAGGGGCTGTCCGTCAGCTCCACGCCGATCTTGGAGAACGGCGAGCCCACCGGACCCATCACGTACGGGATGACGTACATGGTGCGGCCCTTCATCGAGCCCTCGAACTCCTTCGACAGCTTCCCGTACATCTCGTCGGGGGCGACCCAGTTGTTGAACGGGCCGGCCTCGTCCTTCGTCGGGGTGCAGATGAAGGTGAGGTGCTCGACGCGCGCGACGTCGTTCGGGTTCGAGCGGTGGAGGTAGCAGCCCGGCCACTTCTCCTGGTTCAGCGGGTGGAGGATGCCCTCCTTCACGCAGAGCTGCGTGATCTCGTCCTTCTCCGCGTCCGAGCCGTTGCACCAGACGATGCGGTCCGGGGTGGTGAGCTTGGCCATCTCGCTCACCCACTGGGTCAGGTGCGGGTTCCTCGTCGGTGCTTCGGCGCTCATGGTCAGTTCCTTCCTCATCTCGCTCTTTCTCGTCGTCGTGCGTCCACGCCCGAGCGCGCCCCTGCGCTGCGTGCGATGAACGCCTGCACTGATAGCTGATCCGGCACGAATAAGCCGCTGTATCGCCGAGTGAAACAGGCAGCACGGCAGGGCGACACGATCAGCTAATTCGTCCCATCAGCCGCTGCCGTGCGATGTCGAACTTCGCCCTTTGACGCGAAGCGCCATACCCCAGGTTGGGTGCGATGGGCGACAACCGGGGAGGCGACCGCTTCCACTTTCGTCGGGGGTGCGCACGTTCCGGCCGCCCTCTGGGACAGGAGTCGTATGACCGCGCTGTTGGTCCTGGCGATCGTGCTGGTGGCGATCGCGATGTTCTCCATCGAGAGCATCCCGATCGAGGTCACCTCGCTCACCATCGTCGCGCTGCTCGCGCTGACCGGAACGCTGACGCCGGCGGAGGCCTTCGCGGGCTTCTCCAACGACACGGTGATCTTCATCTTCGCCCTGCTGGCGATGACGCAGGGGCTCGCGTCCACCGGGGTGGTGCAGCTCATCGGCCAGAAGCTGTCGTTCTTCGCGCGCTTCGGACACCAGACCTTCATCCTCGCGCTGATGGTGGTGGTGGCGGGCTTCTCGTCGATCGTCTCCAACACGGTGACCACCGCGGCGTTCCTGCCGGTGGCGATCGGCGCGGCCACCCGGGCGAAGATCCCCAAGAGCAAGGTGCTCCTGCCCATGGCGTACGCCTCGATGCTGGGCGGGACCATCTTCCTCTACGGCACCTCCACCAACCTCGTGTCCTCGGCCACGATGCAGCAGGCGGGGATGCGCGGGATTGGGCTGGCGGAGCTGGCGCCGGTGGCGGTGCCGCTGGCGATCGTGGGCATCGCGCTGGTGGTGCTGCTGGGACCTGTGCTCCTGCCCAACCGGCAGGACGCGGCCAACACCTCCGGCTACCAGCTCCGCGACTACCTCACCGAGGCGGTGCTCACCCCGGACTCGCCCTACGTGGGCCAGGAGCTGCGCGAGATCACCGAGGGCCTGGGGCTGCGCGTGCTCGGACTCGTGCGCAACGGGAGCGCGCTGCCCGCCAATCCGGCGCACGTGCTGTCCGCGGAGGACCGGCTGATCATCGAGGGCGAGCGCGCGGACATCCTGCGGGTGAAGGACCTGCGCGGGGTGGAGATCCGCCCGGACCTCAAGCTCTCGGACGAGCAGCTCCGGCCGCGGGACACCCTGCTGGTGGAGGCGTCGGTGCCGCCGGGCTCGATGCTGGTGGGGCGCACCCTGAAGGAGACGCTCTTCTCCGAGCGCTTCGGTCTCGTGGCGCTGGCCATCCACCGGCGGCCGGCGATCCAGCGGCTCACCAAGCTGCAGCTCCTCGGGCGGGTGTGGGGCGGGCACTCGCTCTCCACCATCCCCCTGAGCGTGGGCGACGTGCTCCTGCTGCGCGGCTCGCGAAACCGGGTGGGGGAGCTCTCGGACGGCGCCACGCTGTTGATGCTGACCGACGTCGAGTACCAGCCCCCGCGTTACGGCCGTGCTGCGCTGGCGGTGATCGTGTTCGTGGGCGCGCTTCT
Organism: uncultured Myxococcaceae bacterium; assembly: GCA_964502265.1. GTDB lineage: Bacteria > Myxococcota > Myxococcia > Myxococcales > Myxococcaceae > JAFAFL01. Next base: position 2,495 of record CAZCWA010000079.1, read on the forward strand.
GCTGGGCTCGCTGGAGATCGTCCCGCTCAGCGTGGCAGGGCTTGCGGGGATGCTGATCATGATCGCCTCGGGCTGCGTGGACGCGCGGCTCGCCTTCCGGGTGGACTGGCGCGTGGTGCTCCTCATCGGCTCGATGATGTCGCTCGGCGTGGCGATGGAGAAGAGCGGCGCGGCGGCGATGCTGGGAGAGGGCGTCTCGCAGATGGTGGGGACGGTGGGCGTCCGCGGCGTGCTGGCCGGGCTGATGATCCTCACCATCCTGCTCTCGGCGCCCATGAGCAACCAGGCTGCGGCGCTGGTGGTGCTGCCGGTGGCGATCAGCGCGGCTGAGACGCTTGGCGTGGACGCGCGGACCTTCGCCATCGGCATCGCGCTGGCGGCGTCGTGCTCGTTCATCACGCCGCTCGAGCCCTCCTGCGTGCTGGTCTACGGGCCCGGCCACTACCGGTTCACCGACTTCTTCCGGCTGGGCACGCCGCTCACCCTCGTTTCGCTGCTGCTGCTCACGGTGGCGGTGCCGTTCGTCTGGCCCTTCGGCGAGAACGGCGGGGGCGCGCCGCCGCAGGACGCGGCGGTGACCGGGACCATCAGGGGGATGCAGCCCGCGCCGGACCTCGAGCTGACCGGCGTGCCGGCGCCGGGGCGCTGAGCTACTTCACCACGCCCACGTACACGTACGCGGTGCCGAAGGTGAGCGGGTGCGCCGCGCGGCCCTGGTAGCCGCCGGACTCGTCCATCAGCGCGAGGAAGCGCTCCCCGGCGGGGAAGGAGGCGGCGGTGCGCGGGAGGTACTCGTATGCTTCGCGGTTGCCGGTGAGCAGCGCGCCGATCGCCGGCATGATCGTCCTGCTGTAGAAGCGGAACAGCCCGCCGAAGAGCCCGCGCGGCTGGCCGAACTCGACGACGATCACCCGGCCGCCCGGCTTCGTCACCCGCGCAAGCTCGCGCAGGCACCGGACCGGGTCGTCCACGTTGCGGATGCCGAAGGAGATCGACGACACGTCGAACGAATCGTCCGCGTAGGGCAGCGCGAGCACGTCCGCGACCTCGAACGCCACATCGAGGCCCTCGCGCTGCGCCTTCTGCGGCGCGCTCTGGAGCATGTCCGCGCAGAAGTCCGTCCCCAGCACGAGACCCCGGGTTCCCACCTTCCGCTTGAACGCGAGCGCCAGGTCGCCGGTCCCGGTGGCGCAGTCGAGCACGTGCATCCCCGGCGCGGCGCCGCTGAGCCGGACCGCGTTCCGCCGCCAGAGCCGATGGATGCCGAAGGAGAGGACCTCGTTGGTGACGTCGTATCGCCGGGCGATCGACGAGAACATCTGCTGGACTTCGGCGCTCATCAGGTGGCTCCCATGGCGGTGGGCCGGCGCTGCTCCGGCTTCCACAGGCCGCGGTTGACTGCGTGGAGAACGGGGGGAAGGCGGGACATCAGCTCACCGAACATGCGCGGGGTGAGGGCCTGCGCACCATCGCACAGGGCCTGCTCCGGACGCGGGTGGACTTCGACCAGCAGGCCATCCGCGCCCACCGCCGCCGCCGCGAGCGACAGCGGGATGACGAGCTCCCGGACGCCCGCCGCGTGCGAGGGATCGACGATCACCGGCAGGTGCGAGCGGCGCTTCACCACCGCCACCGCGCCGAGGTCCAGCGTGTTCCGGGTGGCGGTCTCGAAGGTGCGGATGCCGCGCTCACAGAGGATGACGTCGCCGTTGCCGCCCTCGAGCAGGTACTCGGCCGCCAGCAGCCACTCGTCCACCGTCGCCGAGAGGCCGCGCTTGAGCAGCACCGGCTTGCGGACGCGGGAGAGCGCGCGCAGCAGGGTGAAGTTCTGCATGTTCCGAGCCCCCACCTGCAGGACGTCCACGCTCTCGAGCATGGCGGGGATCTGGGAGGCGTCCATCACCTCCGCGACCACCGGCAGCCCGCGCTTTCGCCCCGCCTCCGCCAGCACGTGAAGGCCGGGCTCCCCCATGCCCTGGAACGCGTAGGGGGAGGTGCGCGGCTTGTAGGCGCCGCCGCGAAGGAGGTGGGCGCCGTGGGAGGCCACGGCCTCGGCGGCGGACTCCGTCTGCTCCTGGCCTTCGACCGCGCAGGGGCCGGCGATGACCACGAAGCCGGGCCCGCCAATCTCCAGCGCGCCGACCCTCACGCGGGTGGGCGCGGACGTGGCCCCGGTGAGGGCCAGCCGCGGGCCGTGCTGCGACGTCGGATGCATGCGGGGTGTCTCCGGGTTCACGAAGTTCAAGTTGTCTTGAACTCCTTGATGCATATAAACCGGCGCCCTCGTAGAAGACAACGCGGAGATCGCGTCCATGTCCCCGGTCGACATCGCGCAAGGCGCACAAGAGAAGTTCGTGGGCCTCGCGCGGCCGGTGGACGGCGCGTGCGCCGGCGCGGACACCAGCGGCCTGGAGGGGCTCTCCATCCATTGGGAGCTGCCGTCGGAGGGCGAGAGCTTCACCGGCTTCGGCGTGGCGGCGGAGCGCTTCAGCGTTGGGAGCGCGGATGCGCTGCGCGAGGCGGAGGCGGCGGCGCGGCACCTCACGTGGATGGGTGATGCGCCGGACGTGCCGGGCCCCTTCTGGGGTGGCGTCGCCTTTGATCCCACCCGGCCTTCCGAGGAACGGTGGGGAGCCTTCGGCAGCGCGCGGTGGATCCTCCCGGAGGCGGGCGTGGCGTCTCGCGGCGGCAAGACCTTCCTCGTCGCCTTCACTGCGGTGGAGGGTGCGGCGAAGGACGTGCGCGCGCTGCTCGAGGCGCGGCTGGATGCGCTGCAGGCGCGACTGACTGCCGCGGCGGAGTCCTCCATCCTCTTCGGGCCGCCGGCGGAGCCGATGTCGGTGTCCTCGCCCGCGTCCGCCGCGTGGCGTGCGCTGATGGCGGAGGCGCTGCAGGTCATCCGCGAGGGCGGGCTCTCCAAGGTGGTGCTGGCGCGCCCGCTGGACGTCACGCTGCCGCGCCCCTTCGTGCCCGGCCCCGTGCTGGACGCGCTGCGCCGGCGGCAGGCGCGGTGCGCGGTCTTCCTGGTGCGGGCCTCGGATGGGACGTCCTTCCTCGGCGCCACCCCGGAGACGCTGCTGCGCGTGCGCGAGGGCTGGCTGCAGACGGAGGCGCTGGCGGCCACGCTGCCCCGGGACGCCACGCTGGAGCAGGCCACCGACAAGGAGTGGCGGGAACATCTCGCGGTGGTGGACGCCATCCGGGCCGCGCTGGAAGGTCGGGTGCTCTCGCTGCGCGTGGACGAGGCGCCGTCGCTGGTGCGGCTGGCGAGGCTGTCGCACCTGCGCACCGGCATCGAGGCCACGCTCACCCCGGAGGCGTCGTTGACGGACCTCGCCCTGGCGCTGCACCCCACGCCGGCGGTGGCGGGAGAGCCGAGGCCCGAGGCAATGGCGTTCCTCCGCCGGCGCGAAGGGTTCGATCGCGGCTGGTACGCGGGCATCGTCGGCTACGTGGGCCGCGGCGAGGCGCACCTGAGGGTGGCGCTGCGCAGCGCGCTGGTGAAGGACCGGCAGGCGAGGCTGTTCGTGGGCGCGGGCATCGTGGCCGGCTCCACCGCGGAGGCCGAGTGGGCGGAGACGTGCGTCAAGGCCACCGCGATGCTCGAGGCGCTCGAGGGGCATGTCCGGGAGGGGCAGCATGTCGCCGCCTGACCTGAACGCCGCCTGGTCGCGCGCGCTCCTGCAGGAGCTCTTCCACGCCGGAGCACGGGACGCGGTGGTCTGCCCGGGCTCGCGGTCGTCCCCCCTCGCGGTGGGCGCGGCGGAGCTGCCCGGGCTGCGCGTGCACCCGGTCGTCGACGAGCGCAGCGCCGCCTTCTTCGCGCTCGGGCTCTCGCGGGTGTCCCGCCGGCCGACCATCGTCATCGCCACCTCCGGCAGCGCGGGCGCGCACTTCCTCCCGGCGGCGGTCGAGGCCACGCTCTCGCACATCCCGCTGGTGCTCCTCACCGCGGACCGCCCCTGGGAGCTGCACGACTTCGGCGCGCCGCAGACGATGCCCCAGCACGGGCTCTTCGGCCGCTTCGCGCACCGCGCGGTGGAGCTGCCGGTGCCCGAGGCGAGCGACGCCGCGTTCATCCACCTGCGCGCCGCCACCTCCCGAGCCGCGTGGGAGGCCCGCGCGGGCGTGCTGCACGTCAACGTTCCCTTCCGAGAGCCGCTCGCCCCCACCGGTGGCCCGCCACCGCCCCTGTCGGATCGCGCCCTGAACGGACGGGTGGACAGGCCCTTCCTCGAGTTCGGCGCCCTGGAGGCAGATGAGGCCTCGCAGCGCACCTCTATAAAGGATGTGGCCGAGCGCCTGCGGCAGAGCGAGCGCCCGGTCATCGTCTGTGGACCGCACCCGCCGGACGAGGCCTTCGCTGCGGCGATCGCTGCACTGGCTTTGTCCAGGACATGTCCAGTGTTTGTCGAGGCGGCGTCCAATGTTCGTTTCGGGATGCCGGCCGAGGCGCGCGGGCAGCTCGTGACGCACTGCGAGGCGCTGCTCGCGCACGAGCCCTTCGCCCGCGGGATGCGCCCGGACCTGGTGCTGAAGCTGGGCGGCGGGCTGACCTCGAAGCGGCTGCAGCAGTGGATCGACGGGTCGGGCGCGGACGTGGTCGTGTTCGCCGATGCGCCCGGGCAGGTGGTGGATCCCTCCCACGTCGCTTCTCACGTGGTGCCGGGGCCGGCCAAAGGCGCGCTGGCCGCACTCGCCGGACTCTTCGCCTCGACAAGCGGCCTGGACGCACAGGCGCACCCGGCGCGAGCCCGGTGGAGCGCGGGCGTCCTCGAGGCGGAGCGGCGTGCACGGGTGGCGCTCGGCGAGGCCTTCGAAGGTGACGCTGGTCCATGCCTGAGCGAGCCCCTGATCGCGCGGGAGCTCGCCGCGCAGCTTCCTTCCGGTGCGCCGCTCTTCGTCTCCAGCTCGATGCCCATCCGGGATCTCGACTACTTCGCCTCGGCGGAGCGGGGGCCGCTGCACGTGCACGCCAACCGGGGCGCGAACGGGATCGACGGCATCGTCTCGACCGCGGCGGGCGTGGCGCTCGCTTCCGGCCGGCCTGCGGCGCTGCTCACCGGCGATCTCGCGTTCCTGCACGACGTGGGCGGCCTGCTCACCGCGCGCGCGCGCAAGGCCTCCTTGGCGATCGTGGTGGTGAACAACGACGGCGGCGGCATCTTCTCCTTCCTGCCCATCGCGAAGGCCACGCCCCACTTCGAGGCCCTCTTCGGCACCCCGCATGGGCTCGACCTGCGGCACGCGGCCGCGCTGGCGGAGGCCCGGCACCACGTTCCATCGAACGTTGCGGAGTTCCGCGCGGCGCTGGCCGAGGCGATGGAGGGCGGGCTGCACGTGGTCGAGGCGAAGGTTCCGCCGCGCGAGGAGAACCCCGGCCTTCACCGCGCGTTGTGGGACCGGGTGGCCGCGTCGCTCGGGGAGGGGCCCTGGTCATGAGCCTGCGGCTGGCCTTCGACATCGTCCCGCATCCGGGGAGCGCGCCCGCGCTGATCCTCCTGCACGGTTTCACCGGGACCCGCGAGAGCTTCCACCGCGTGGAGCCGTTCCTGCGCCATCGCTTCACGCTCGTCCGGGTGGACCTTCCCGGACATGGCGCCTCGCCGCTGCCGTCCTCCACCGGCGCGCGCGGCTTCGCCGAAACGCTCCGGGCGCTGGAGCGGGTGCTCGATCAGGTGGAGGCGCCCACCGTCCACGTGGCGGGTTACTCGCAGGGGGCCCGGCTGGCGCTGGGGCTCGCGCTCGAGGCGCCGCACCGGGTGTCGCGACTGGTGTTGGAGAGCGGGACGGCGGGACTTCATCGGCGCACCGCGCGGCGTGAGCGTCGCCTTCAGGATCTCCTCCTCGCCCAGAGCATCCTGCGCGGCGGCGTGGAGCGCTTCGTCGAACGCTGGGAGTCGCTGCCGCTCTTCGACGGGCTTCGCCAGCTCCCTGAGGCCGAGAGGGCTTCGCTTCGCGCGCGCAGGAGTGGCGCCACCGCCGAGGGCCTCGCGGGGGCGCTGCAGTGTCTCGGCCTCGGGGTGCAGCCGGACTACTGGGGGGCGCTCTGGCGCTTCCGCCGGCCCACGCTGCTCCTCACCGGCGCGCGGGATCTGAAGTTCACCGCCCTGGCGCGGCGCATGGCGGCGGAGCTCCCGCTGGTCTGGAGCTGTGCGTTCGATGGCGTGGGGCACGCGCCGCACCTGGAGGCGCCGGCGGCATGGGCGCAGGAGGTGACCGCGTTCCTCGAGACCCCGTTCACGCCCTTCGCCGAGCCTCCCCAGCTCGAGCCCGAAGCCTGGAGCGCCGCATGAGCGTTCCGCTTGTTCCGGACGCGTTCCCGACGGCCCCCCGCCCGTCGCTGCGGACCTGGGTGCTGGCCACCCGGCCGAAGACGCTCGCCGCGGGGCTGGTGCCGGTGGCGGTGGGCACCGCGCTGGCGTTCGCGATGGGGCAGGGCCGGGTGCTCGCCGCGCTGGCGGCGCTGGTGGGTGCGCTGCTCATCCAGATCGGCACCAACCTCACCAACGACTACTACGACTGGAAGAAGGGCGCGGACACGCGGGAGCGGCTCGGGCCGGTGCGGGTGACGCAGGCCGGGCTCATTGCGCCGAGGGCGGTGCTGACCGCGGCGATCGCCTCCTTCGGACTCGCCTTCGCGGTGGGCATGTACCTCGTGGCCCTGGCCGGCTGGCCCATCTTCGTCGTCGGCGTGCTCTCGCTGCTCTTCGGGTACGCGTACACCGGCGGGCCCTTCCCGCTCGCGTACAACGGGCTGGGCGACGTCTTCGTCTTCGTCTTCTTCGGGCTGGTCGCGGTCGGCGGGACCTTCTTCGTGCAGGCGCTCTCGCTGCCGGCCATCGCGCTGGCGGCCGGCATCCCGGTGGGCGCGCTCGCGGTGGCGCTGCTGGTGGTGAACAACCTGCGCGACGTGGACACGGACGCGCCGGTGGGGAAGCGGACGCTCGTGGTGCGCTTCGGGACCTCGGCGGGCAAGGCCGAGTACGTGCTCGCGCTTGCGGTGGCCTTCAAGACGCCGGTTGCGTTCTTCGTCCTCGGCGAGGCTTCGGCGGTGGTGATGCTGCCGTGGCTCTGCGCGCCGCTCGCGGTGCCGCCCCTGAAGCGCGTCTTCACCCAGACCGGCGAGCCGCTGAACGTGGCGCTGGCGGGCACGGCGCGGCTGCTGCTGGTGTTCGGGCTGCTCTTCGCGGCGGGGCTCTACTTCGGCGTGCGGGCGGTGGAAGGAGGCGCGCCGTGATCATCGAACGCGCAGACCTCCTCCCGCTGAAGCTCGAGCTGAAGCGTCCGCTCCGGACCGCGCGCCGGCAGCTTCATTTGCGCGAGGGTTGGGTGCTGGCGCTTCACCTGGCAGGCGGGTCCACCGGCCAGGGCGAGGCGATGCCACATCCGTTCTGCCCGGCGTCGGAGCTCGAGGCGACGGACGCGGCGCTGCGCGAGGTGAGCGGCAAGCTCGCAGGCATGGAGCTCCCTTCCGACGTGGCGGGCGTCGAAGCGCTGGTGGACGGGTTCTCCTCGCTGCGTCGTGCGCCGGCCGCGCGGCATGCGGTGGAGTGCGCGCTGCTCGATGCGCTGGCACAGGTTCGCAAGGTGCGGATGTCGGCGCTGCTGAGCGCAGAGGCATCTGCGCCGCTGACGACGATCGTCGTGAACGCGCTGCTGACCGAAGAGTCCCCCGAGGCGCTCGCGGTCGAGGCGCGGCGGGCGGTGGAGGCGGGCTTCGGCACGTTGAAGGTGAAGGTCGGGCTGGGGGCCGAGGTCGACGATGCGAGGCTGCAGGCGGTGCGCGAGGCAGTCGGCCATGACGTGCGGCTGCGCATCGACGCGAACGGCGGCTGGTCGCTGGATGAGGCGCGTGAGGCCCTGCATCAGCTCTCGCGCTTCGGCCTCGAGCTGTGTGAGCAGCCCGTCGCCGCGCACGACGTGGAGGGGCTGAGGACGCTGCGTGAGGACGGCGCCTGCCGCATCGCCGCAGACGAGGCGGTGGTCTCCGAGGCCGCGGCGCGTGAGCTCGTTCCGGAGGGTGACGGCGCGGCTGCAGACATCCTCGTCATCCGGCCGATGGTGCTCGGTGGCCTCCTGCCGGCCCTGCGCACGGCGGAGTGGGCGAAGGCGCACGGTGTGGCGGCGTACGTGGCGTCGGGCCTGGACGGCGTGCATGCGCGTGCGGCCGCAACCCACGTGGCGGCGGCGATGGGAGAGCGTGGGCTCGCCCACGGGCTGGGGGTGGACGCGCTGTTCCATCCGTCACCTTCGTGGGCGAACGCGGATCCCTACGCGGCGGTGCGCGGGCGGATCTCGCTGCCGAACAAGACAGGCCTCGGGCTGGCAGGGGAGGGCGCGGCATGACGGCGCTCGTCTTCGAAGGCCGCCGCTGGTCGTGGTCCGAGCTCGAGGCCGAGGTCGACGCGTGGTGCGCGCGGCTCCTGGATCTCGGTGTCCAACAAGGCGCGCGGTTCGCGGTCCTCTCCACCAACCGTCCCGAGGTGGTGTTCCTCATCCATGCCGCATGGCGGATGGGCGCGGTGATCGTCCCGCTGAACGCGCGGCTCTCCGCTGCCGAGCTCTCGCCCCTGGTGCAGAAGGCGCGCGCGGTGTGCGTGATCGCTGAAGAAGCGCTCGCCGAGCGTGTGCCGGGCGCGGTCCTGCTGGAGGAACTCGGAGGCCGCGTTCACACCACCTCGCTCCCCGCTGATGTCACGACGACAAGGCCTGCCGACGAGGACGCGGCGTGGCTGTTCACCTCGGGCACGACCGGGACGCCCAGGGCCGCGCGGCTCACCCGGGGGAACTTCGTCGCCAGCGCGCGCGCGTCGGCCAGGAACCTCGGTGGCGACGAGACGTCTGCGTGGCTCCTGTGCATGCCGCTCTTCCACGTGGGCGGGCTGTCGATGGTGCTGCGTGCGCTCTTCGCCCGCGCGCCGCTCGTGCTGCATCGCCGGTTCGACGCGGACGCGGTGCTCGCCTCGCTCTGCAGTGGGGAGCCGAAGGTCGCCTTCCTCAGCCTCGTCCCCACCCAGCTCCGCTGGCTCCTCGATGGTGCACGGTCGAAGGCCCACACGAAGGCCCCGGCGAACCTCCGCGCGGTGCTGGTGGGCGGCGGTCCGAGCACGCCGGAGCTGCTCGGCGAAGCGCGCGCTGCCGGATGGCCCGTGCTGCAGACCTACGGGCTCACCGAGGCCTGCTCGCAGGTCACGACCGAGCGTCTGGCCTACGGCGAAACCCGGGACGACACCGACGGCACCACCGCCGGGCCGCCGCTCGCCGGAACGCAGGTGCGCATCTCTTCGCCCGACGGCGAGATCCAGCTCCTCGGCCCCACGCTCACGCCCGGCTACGCCGACGATCCCGAGGCCACGTCCCGCCTGTTCACGCACGACGGCTGGCTGCGGACCGGAGACCTCGGGGAGTTGGACGACAAGGGGCGCTTGCGCGTGCTCTCGCGGCGCGTGGACCTCATCGTGTCCGGCGGCGAGAACGTCTACCCGGCAGAGATCGAAGCGGTCCTTGCGGCGCACCCCTCGGTGGCGGACGCGGTGGTGGTCCCGCTCGCGGATCCCACCTGGGGCCAGCTCGTGACCGCCCTGTGGACGCCGCGCCCATCTGGCGAAAAGCCGGACGCGCCTGCGCCTGAAGCGCTGGCCCTGTGGTGCCGCGAGCGCCTCGCCGGCTTCAAGGTGCCGCGCCGCTTCATCACCCTTCCCGAGGTCCCGCGCAACGCGACGGGAAAGCTGGACCGCGTCCGCGCACGCGCGCTGGCAGAGGACCTCGCCGCAGCACAAACACCCACCTCGACAGGGGACACACACATGAGCAGCACGCTGGAGACCAACGGATACCTCGACGAGGTGGAGGCCACGCTGGCTTCGGTGCTGGTGGACACGTCTCCGCCAGGCCGCGTGGACGGCGAGATGATCATGACCGCGGCCCGGCACCTCTGCGTGAGCGGTGGCGGCAAGCGGATCCGCCCGATCCTGGTGCACCACTTCGGCGCCGCGGTGGGTGTGCCCCCGGACGCGCGGCTGGTGCGGATCGGCGTGGCGGCGGAGCTCATCCACTCCGCGAGCCTGCTTCACGACGACGTGGTGGACGCCGGCATGTTCCGCCGCGGCCGGCCCACGGTGAACTCGCTGTGGGGCAACGTGGTGGCGGTGATGAGCGGGGACATGGTCCTCACCGTGGCGCTGCAGCAGCTCACCGCGCTCGACATGCAGCTCACCCAGGACGCGCTGGCGTGCGTGCACGAGATGACGCGTGGGACGATCGCCGAGCTCGAGGCGCGCGGGGATCTCGAAATGCCCATCGCCCGGATGCGCGTCGTCGCGGACGGGAAGACCGGCGCGCTCTTCGCCTTCTGCGGCATCGCCGCGGCGCACATGGGCAACGACCAGACCGCGGCCGCCGCCTTCGAGGAGTTCGGCCGCCGGCTGGGCATCGCCTTCCAGATCGCGGACGACATCAAGGATCTGGTGGCGCTCGACGAGGGCAAGCCGCGCTTCGCCGACCTGGCCTCGAAGACGCCGTCCCTTCCGGTGCTGATCGCCGCGCACAAGAGTCCGGAGCTGAAGCGGCGCATCCTCGACGCGTGGAGCTTCGGCGAGCTGCGCGACGATCGCCTGCGCGAGCTGGGCCTGGCGGTGATCGAGACCGGCGCGGTGGACGAGGCGATCCGGATGATGAAGGCGGAGGTGCGGACGGCGCTGGAGGTCTTCCGCCCCTATGCAGAGACCGAAGGGGGCCGTGCGCTGGTGGGCTACGCGCGGCAGCTCGAGGCGGCATTCGACGAGCGTCACGACAGGAGCGACCGTGAGCGGAACGGGCATGAAGGGCATCCTGTGGACGGGGCCGAAGCGCCGCGCCAGCAGCGGGCGGTCTGACGACTCGGAGGCGCTCGCGCCCTGGGAGGAGGTCGCGGTCGACGCGGTCGGCAACGTGATCGAGTTCTGGGGCTTCAAGCGCAACCAGGGCCGCGTGTGGGCGCTGCTCTACCTGCGCGCCGAACCGATGAGCGCGGCGGCGCTGGAGCGTGGCCTCAAGCTGTCGAAGGGCGGCGTCTCGATGCTGCTCCACGACCTCGAGCGGTGGGGCGTCATCTACCGCGTGCGCGCGCCGGGCAGCGCCTCGTGGCACTACCGCGCCGAGACCGAGCTGGTGAAGATGGTCCTGCGCGTCATCGAGGACCGCGAGGCCGAGTTCATCTCCCGCATCCGCACCGATCTCGCCGAGGCATTGAGGCTGGCGCAGCGGAGCGGGGACGTGGGCCGGGACAGGATGGAGCGCCTCAAGCGGATGGCCGCGCTCGCAGACCAGACCGAGCGGGCCCTGCGCGCCTTCGTGAAGACCGCGCGGCTCGACGTGGGCGGGATGTTCAACGTCTTTCGCGAGCGCACCTGATCGGCCAGGCTCCGGGCATGCGCATCCTCCACACCATGCTGCGGGTCGGGAACCTCGAGCGGTCGTTGAAGTTCTACACGGAGGTGCTCGGCATGACGCTGCTGCGCCGGAAGGACTATCCGGACGGCCGCTTCACGCTCGCCTTCGTCGGCTACGGCCCGGAGAGCACGCACCCGGCGCTCGAGCTCACCCACAACTGGGACACGGACAAGTACGAGCTGGGCAATGCCTACGGGCACATCGCGCTGGGCGTCGAGGACATCCACGCCACCTGCGAGGCGATCCGCAAGGCCGGCGGGAAGATCACCCGCGAGCCCGGGCCGATGAAGCACGGCACCACGGTCATCGCCTTCATCGAGGACCCGGACGGCTACAAGGTGGAGCTCATCGAGCGCGCCACGCAGAAGGACTGAGGTGGCGCCCGCGGGAGGGCGTGGCCCAACGCGCGCTCAGTGGATCGCCGCGCGCACGCCAATCCGCTCGATGATCTCCGCCTCCCCATCGAGCAGCACGTCCAGCCGCGCCCGCGCCGCCCCTTCGCCGTGCGCGTTCACCGCCAGGCGGAAGAAGAGCGACTGGTGCCCGTCCTCGCTCTGCGCCAGCTCCCGATAGAAGCGCGCCAGCGCGACGTCCTCCGGGGCGGTCCTCTCCGACAGCCCCTGCGCGATGAGCGCCAGCCGCTCGCACGACCGCGCCTCGATCACCGCCGCCACCAGCA
>CAZCWA010000080.1:0-14510 GCA_964502265.1 uncultured Myxococcaceae bacterium
TGCTCTCGCGGGTGCAGGAGGCGACGTTGCAGCGCGGCGCCGAGCGGCGCATCCACGGCGAGGCGCTGGTGGACGATGTCGCGTTGTCGGCGGCGCAGGCGGGCACCGTCTCCGCGCGGGCGGCGGCGGGCGCGGACGGGCTCTCTATAGAGGATGCGGGGCTGCCTCCGGTGGAGGGGGTCGCCGCCGAGTTCGCCCGCGCCCGCGGCGTGGTGTGGGAGGCGACGTCCACTCTGGGACTCGCCGAGGCGGTGCGGCGCTGGTGGCGCATCGCCCGCTTCATCCTCCTCCCGCTGGTGAACCTGCCGCTGCTCGCGCTCTTCGTTCACGTCGGCTACCGCGTGGTGCGCGGGTACATCGAGGGCCAGTACGTGGGCTCGGACTTCCTCCTCAACGCGCTCGCGCTGGCGGGCGTGGTGGCGGCGATTGGCGCGGGCATCGCCTCGCTCAGCCTCGCGGGCGTGAAGCGGCGGCTGGTCTCGGATGGCCGGCGTCAGTTCGAGCGCGCGTGCACGGACCTCTCCGCACAGTGGGTCGCGCAGGCGAAGGAGGGCGGCGCGGCGTCGCGGGAGGACGCGCGCCGCCTGCTCGGGTTGCTCGCGGAGGCGTGAGCGCGGCGTGGCGGAGGGCTACCGCGCGAACGGGTCTGCGAACTTCGGGTCGGTGAGGAACTGCTCGTCGGTGAGGCTCTCGAGGAACGCGAGCACGTCCGCGCGCTCCTGCGGGGTGAGCGCGAAGCCGTGGAGGAACTCGCTCTTGATGGGGCTCATCCAGCCCGGGCCCTTGTTCGGCCCTTCGGTGATCTCCCGCCCGCCGCGCGCGTAGTGGTCGAGCACCTCGTCGAGCGTGGCGATGGAGCCGTCGTGCATGTACGGCGCGGTCACCGCGATGTTGCGCAGCGTGGGCGCGCGGAAGCGGCCCATGTCGCCGGGGCGATCGGTGACCTCGATGAGGCCCGGGTCCACCGCCGGGTACGCGCCGTTGCCGTCGAGGTTGTAGAGCCCGTTGTTGTGGAACTGCATCTCCACCTGCACCGTGCCGTCGTGCAGCGTGGCGTCGGAGAAGTTGAAGCCGCCGTGGCAGTGGAAGCACTCGAGGCGCTCGCTGAAGAAGAGCTCGCGGCCGCGCTTCACCGAATCCGTCACCGCGTCCGCCTCGCCGCCGTAGAGCCAGCGATCGTGCGGCGAGTTGCCGGAGATGAGCGTGCGCTGGAACGCGCCGATCGCCTTGACGATCGAGGACACGCTGATGGGCTCCGCCTCATCGGGGAACGCCTTCTGGAACAGCTCCGGGTAGCGCGGGTCCTCGCGCATCCGCTCCAGCAGCTCGGCCTCGCGGCCCGCCATGCCCAGCTCCACCGGGTCCTCGCCGAAGAGGGGCAGAAGCGCCTGGTGCTCCAGCGTGCCGATGACGGAAGAGGCCCACGTCAGCGCGGACACGTAGGCGATGTTGGTGAGGCCCATCGACGAGCGGCGATGCACTTCGCCCGTGGAGCCCACCGCCTGCGCGCGCCCGTCGGTGAACGCGAGCGACTGCACGTGGCAGCTCCCGCAGGACTGCGTGCGGTTGCCGCTCAGGCGCACGTCGTAGAAGAGGAAGCGCCCGAGCTCGACCTTCACCTCGGACATCGGGTTGTCGGCGGGGACGCGCGGGGTGGGGAAACCCTTCGGCAGGTTCCAGGTCCACTTCTCGCCTGTGGCCGGCGGTTCCACCGGCGGGCCGCAGCCGATGGCGCCGGCCAGCACCAGGGCCGCGAGGGCCAGCCGGAAGGGATTCTTCACTCCCCGCGCTCCCGGAGGACGAAGGTGCTCTGCGGCGCGTCGCCCAGGCCCAGCTTCTCGAAGAGCGGGCTGCAGTCCGCGTCCGCGACCGGCGCGCCCATGCAGCCAGGCGGGGTGCCCGGGGCGTTGGCGGTGAGGTCGGTGGTGGCGAAGAGCGCCGAGGCGTCGAGCGTGATCGCGTGCTTCGTCTCGTCGAAGTTCTTCAAGGCGATCTGCGGCCGGTTCGGCTCGGTGCAGGTGGTGGGCGCCTCGGAGCAGCCGGTGCTGCCGAGGTGCAGGTTGTGGCCGGCCGGGTAGCCCTCGGTCTTGCCGTCGAGGCGGAGGAACTTGTAGCCCGCGCGCCAGCTCCAGAAGAGCGAGGTGAGGTTCATCGGCGCCTGCGCGACGGACGCATCGGCGTGGTTGAGCGCCTCGGGAACACCGAGCTGGAAGCGGACCTCGGTGAAGTCCACGCCGTTCTTCACCCGGCCCTTCACCCGGTCGTTGGTCTCCACCGTGCCGTTGCCGCACTCGCCGGTGCGGTCCTCGAAGTCGAGCAGCGCCACCTGATCGTTCTGCCAGGCGCCATCCGCCTCCAGCGCCACCGGGTGCTCGGTGCCGTCCGCGGAGACCAGCCGGATGTCGTGGACGTAGAAGCGCAGGTCCTTGATCTCGTAGCGCGTGTTCGAGGTCCCCAGCCCATCCACCGCGACGCCACAGCGAAGCGGGACGTTGGAGCCGATGGCGTCGAAGCGCAGCTCCACCGCGCGGTCTTCTTCCTCCGGGGCGGGGCCACAGCCGGTAGCTCCGGTGACGAAGAGGATCGAGACGGAGACGCCGAGCCCGAGGGCCGACGCACGGAGCCGGGACGAAGTACGCGTGCGCATGGCGGGTGAGTCTACGTGGGTTCGTCCGCGGGCGCCTGCCTGCGCATGCCTGCCCGCCCGCTGCTTTGAGGGAGAGGCTGCGTGGGACGGGTTATCCTCGCGCGCATGTGGTCTTCGCGTGTCCCCCTCTCTTCTTTGGTCTGCACGGTCCTGTTCGCCGGGAGCGCCCTCGCGCACGACGGTCCGGTGGAGGTGACCTCGCTCCACGCGCGCGGGACGCAGGAGCGGCTGCTCGGGACGTCGTTCGGCGTCGTCCACCGCGCGGACGAGAGCAGCCCGTGGGAGGTGGTGTGCTCCGAGGCCACCGGCTGGAACGAGAACGTGCGCGGGCGCTTCCACCTCGGGCTCGATGGGACCTTCTTCATCGGGTCGTCGCACGGGCTCAGCGTGTCGCGCGATCGCGGGTGCTCGTGGACGGAGCTGCCGGAGCTCGCGGCGACGGGCGTGGAGGACATTCGCGGTCATCCTACGGACCCGCAGCGCCTCTACGCGCTCAGCGGCAAGTTCAGCCAGGCCAACGGCGTCTTCCGCTCCGATGACGGCGGCGCGACGTTCCCCACCGCGATCCTGCAGGACGACGAGCTCTACTTCTCCGCGCTCCACTTCGCGCCGTCGGATGCTTCCAGGGTGTGGATCTCGGCCTGGTACTTCGCGCCGGAGCGCGCCCTGCTCTTCCGCAGCGACGACGGCGGAGAGACCTTCACCGAGCTCGACGTGTTCGGGTCCGTGCCCTTCTCGCGCTTCACGCTGGTGGCGGTGCACCCGGACGATCCGGACGTGCTCTTCGTGCAGGGCCAGGAGCAGTTCCAGTACCACCTGCTGCGCTCGGAGGACGGAGGCGAGACCTTCGACACCGTCGCCAGCGACGCGCGGGCCTTCCGCAGCGTGCACTTCTCCGCCGATGGGCTGACCGTGTGGGCGGCGGCGGAGCGCCTGCACCGCTCGGACGACGGCGGGGAGACGTTCCAGCTCGTGGACGATCCGCTGCGCGCCGGGTGCGTGGGCGGGTTCGGGCCCGAGAACGGGGGCGCTGCTTCGACGGACGAGGCCTTCGCGTGCGGCCACATGCTGCAGGACGGGTGGGCGCTCTCGCGGGTCGATGCGGAGGGGGGCTCTGTGCCTTCGCTCTTCTTCCGCGAGATCGAGGAGCGGCAGTGCCCACCGGGGACCCAGGGCTTCGATGTGTGCCGGCCGCTCTGGACCGCGCTCGCGTTCGCGCTGGGGAGGCCGGATGGCGTGGACCCCGATGGCGGGATGGTCCTGCCGGATGCGGGGGCCAGCGCCGACGGAGGCGTGACCGGCGGAGCGGACGCGGGGACGGGCGGCGAGGAGACTCCGAATGGCGGCTGCGACTGCTCGAGCGGCGGCACCGCGCTGCTGTGGGGCGCGCCACTGCTGATCGGGTTCGCGCTGCGCAGCAGGAGGCGCCATGCCTGAGGCGGTCCGGGCTCTCGGAGCAGCGGCGTTGTGCATTTGCGCGGCGCTGGTGCTCAGTGCCTGCCCACCCGTGGAGCCGCCCAGGCCGCCGGTGCCGCCGGTGGACCCCTGCGCGACCTTCCGCTGCGACACGGCCGGGCGTACCCGCTGCGTGGTCGAGGGCGGGCTGCCGCGCTGCGCATGCGACGAGGGACTCGAGGACCGGGCCGGGCTGTGCCTGCCGCCCGCACCGCCGGACCCGTGCGATCCCAACCCGTGCAACGAGCCGAACCGCGGCGTGTGCCGCGGGGTGAACGGCGTTGCGCTCTGCGGATGCGACGAAGGCTTCGAGCTCGAGGGCGGGCTGTGCCAGCCGTTCATGCCCATCACCTGCGACGACGCGCACGAGGAGGGAGACCCCTTCGAGCCCGACGAGTGCCCCGACCTCGCACGTGACATCGGCGCGTCGGGAGAGCAGCGCGAGCCGCACACGTTCTTCCCTGCCGCGGACAACGACTGGTACCGCGTCGAGGCGCGCGCGGAGGAGATCTTCTTCATCCGGTTGGCCGGCACCGGCGGGGATGAGCTGGGCTTTCGCGCCGAGGTCTTCCTCGCCGCGTCGGGCGGGACGGGTGAGCTGGTGCAGCTCGGGACGCAGCACACGGGGACGGGCGAGCTGGACTTCGCGGTGAAGGCGCCGCAGGCGGGCACGCTCTTCTTCCGGACGCGCGCGGGGACGTTCACGCAGACCGGCGAGTACGAGGTGAGCATCGGCTCGCTCGGGTTGGATGACTACGCGGACGGGCCGCAGGCCGCGGTGCCGCATGGGATCGAGGATCCGCACGAGGGCGTGCTCCAGTTCGAGGGCGATGCGGACGCGCTCCGCTTCGATCTCGGGCCGCAGCGCAGCTACCGGGTTCAGGCGACGCTGGTGGATGGGGAGGACTCGGAGGGGCCGCCGCTGACGGCGCGGGTGGAGGTGCACGCGCTCATGGACGACGGCATCACCTGGGGACTGCAGCGCCCGATCGAGCAGGAGGGATTGGACGTCGTGCTCCACGCGGCGCAGGCGGGACCGAGGGTGCTTCGGGTTTCCACGACGGGTGCGGACGCGATGCGGCGAGGGCTGCGCTGGACGCTGCGCCTGACGGATCTGGGCGCCGACGATCATCCGGATGGACCAGGGCCGGGAGAGGCTTCAGACATCCTCTTCGGCATCAGCGCCACGGGGATGCTGGAGCGCGAGGGAGACGTGGACGCCTTCCGCTTCGACGCGCAGGGCTCGTACGTCTACCGCTTCCGCTGTGTGCCGCCGCAGGGGCTCGACTGCCACGTGCGGCTGCTCGGTCCGAACGGCGCGCAAGTGGCCGCGGACACCGACGGCGGCGAGGGCGTCATCTTCCGCAAGCTGCTCACGCCGGGCCCCCACGTGGCGCTCGTCTCGGGACCCGGGACCTTCGCGTACTCGTACACGCTGGAGGACTTCGGGCCGGACGATCACGGCGACGACTTCACCCGCGCCACCTCGCTCGGGATGCCGGTGGTGACCGCGAGCGGGACCGCGAACATCCAGTTCCCCGGCGACCGCGACATGCTCCACGTGGATTGGGATCCGGGACACATCTACCGGATCACCTGCACCCGGGTGACGCTCGGGGACTGCCGCGTCCGCGTGTTCGACGCGATGGGCCTGCCGCTCGCGCAGGACGTGGACGGCGGCGACGCGCTCTTCTACTTCGACCACACGGTGGGCGGTGACAGCTACATCGAGATCCAGGGTGGGCCCGGACAGCTCGGCACCGTCACCTGGCGGATCGACGACCTCGAGCACGACGACCACGGCAACACGCTGGCGAGCGGGACCCTGCTGTTCCCGAACAACGCGTGGGTGACGGGCGAGGTGCAGTACCCCGCCGACCGCGACTGGTTCCGCTTCACGCCCACCGCCGGCCGCAGCTACCGCGTCACCTGCCTCGCCCTCCCCCCGCAGACGCTCGGCCAGTGCGAGCTGCAGCTCTACGACCTCTCCGAGACGATGCTCGCGCAGGCGCCCGCTGCCGGAGAGGCCACCCTGCAACGGACCGCCTCCTCGGCCGCTCCCCTGGCGTTCCGGGTGACGGGCACCACCGGAGCGATGGGCACCTACCTGGTCAAGGTGGAGGAGCTTCCCTGAGACGCTGACCCCGGAGAGGTTCGCGGCTACAGTCCGCGGCCCATGAGCCAGCGCAAGGTTCCCCTCGTCGATCTCTCCCACTACACCCACGGCACCGAGAAGGAGCGCGCCCGCTTCGTCGCAGTCTTCGGCGAAGGTCTGCGCGAGTTCGGCTTCGTCTCGGTGATGAACCACGGTGTCGATCAGGAGCTCATCCGCCGCACCTACGCGGACGTGGCCGCCTTCTTCGACCTGCCGAAGGACACCAAGCGGCGCTACCACGTGCCCGGCGGCGCAGGTCAGCGCGGCTACACCGGCTTCGGTCAGGAGCACGCGAAGAACCGCACCATCGGCGACCTGAAGGAGTTCTGGCACGTGGGCCGCGAGCTCTCCGGGGATCACCCGCACCTGCCGCGCTACGGCAACAACCTCTGGCCGGAGGAGGTGCCCACCTTCCGTCAGCACACCCTGCAGCTCTTCGAGGCGCTCGACCGGGCCGCGAAGGAGATGCTGCACGCGCTGGCCGACTGGTTCGCCGCGCCGCGCGACACCTTCAGCAGCATGGCGCACGACGGCAACAGCGTGCTCCGGCTCATCCACTACCCGCCGCTCGGCAACCAGTTCGAGCCGGGCGCCGTCCGCGCCGCCGAGCACGAGGACATCAACCTCATCACCCTGCTCTGCGAGGGCACCGCGCCGGGCCTGGAGATCCTCACCCGCGACGGCGAGTGGCTGGCCGTGGACACGCTGGAGGGACAGATCGTCGTGGACTCGGGCGACATGCTCTCGCGCGTGACCAACAACGTGATCCCGGCGACGACGCACCGGGTGGTGAACCCGCCTTCGACCGAGCAGGACAAGACCCGGTACTCGATGCCGTTCTTCGTGCACCCGTACCCGGACTGCGTGCTCCAGCCGCTGGCGTCCACCGAGACGCCGGAGAACCCCGCCCGCTACCCGCCCATCACCGCGGACGCGTTCCTCACCCAGCGCCTGCGCGAGATCGGCCTCATCAAGTAGCCGCTTCGAGCGCCCGCGGCCCGCGGGTCAGTCGCCGAGCTTCTGCTTCAGGAGCGCGTTGACGACCTGCGGGTTCGCCTTGCCCTTCATCGCCTTCATCACCTGGCCGACGAAGAAGCCGAAGGTGTTCTTCTTGCCGCCGCGGTAGCGCTCCACCTCGGCCGCGTTCTTCGCCAGGACGTCATCGACGACCGCTTCGATCGAGGAGGTGTCGCTCACCTGGGCGAGGCCGCGCTGCTCCACCACCTCGCGCGGGTCCGTGCCCTCGGCGAACATCACCGCGAAGACCTCCTTCGCTGCCGAGTGCGAGATCGTCCCCGCGTCCACCAGCCCCAGCAGCGACGCGAGCTGCGCCGGCTTGAACTTCACCTCCGAAGCACGCGTGCCGCTCTCGTTGAGCGCGCGGAGCACCTCGCCGAGAAACCAGTTCGACACCCGCTTCGCATCGAGCCCCGGCGCGGGCGCGGCCCGCAGCGTGGCCTCGTAGAGATCGGCCAGCGCGCGGTCGCCGACCAGCACCTTGGTGTCGCCCTCGGGCAGCCCGTAGCGTTCGCGGAAGCGGCGGTGGCGCGCGCGCGGAAGCTCCGGCAGGGCGCGGCGGGCCGTCTCGACCTCTTCTGCGCTCACCCGCAGCGGCGGAAGATCCGGCTCGGGGAAGTAGCGGTAGTCGTGCGCCTCCTCCTTGCCGCGCATCGCCCGCGTCTCGCCGCGGTCCGGATCCCACAGCCGGGTCTCCTGCACCACCGCGCCGCCGCCGGCGATCAGATCCACCTGGCGGCGGATCTCGAAGTCGATCGCCTGCTGCACGAAGCGGAAGGAGTTGATGTTCTTCAGCTCCACCCGCGTGCCGAGCTTCTCCTCGCCCACCCGCTGCACCGACACGTTGGCGTCGCAGCGGAAGGAGCCCTCCTCGAGGTTCCCGTCGTTCACGCCGAGGTACACCAGCACGTCGCGCAGCGTCCGCAGGTACTCGGCTGCGTCGCCGGCGTCGTGCAGGTCCGGCTCGGAGACGATCTCCATCAGCGGGACGCCGGCCCGGTTGAGGTCCACCAGCGACTGGTTCGAGCCCGCGTCGTGCACGCTCTTGCCCGCGTCCTCCTCGAGGTGGATGCGCCGGATGCGCACCGTCTGCTCGCCGCCGTGACCGTCGAAGGTGAGGACGCCGTGCTCGCACAGCGGCTGGTCGTACTGCGTGATCTGGTAGCCCTTCGGCAGGTCCGGATAGAAGTAGTTCTTCCGCGCGAAGACGCTGAGCGGGTTCACCGTGCAGCCCAGCGCCACGCCCGCCCGCACCGCCAGGTCCACCACCGCGCGGTTGAGCACCGGCAAGGTCCCCGGCATCCCGAGGCACACCGGACAGGTGTTCGCGTTGGGCTCGGCGCCGAACGTGGTGGGACACCCGCAGAAGATCTTGCTCCGCGTGAGGAGCTGCGCGTGCACCTCGAGGCCGATCACCGGGATGAATCCGTTCACGACCGTCGTCATCGGGCACTCTCCAGGGAAGGCTCTCGGCGCGAGAAGTCGTGCTCCCGTTCGAACGCGCGGGCGATGCGCAGGAGCGTCGCCTCGTCGAACGCGCGCCCCAGAAGCTGCAGCCCCACCGGCAGACCTGAGGCGGTGAAGCCACAGGGCACCGAGATGCCCGGGATGCCGGCGAGGTTGCACGGGATGGTGAAGACGTCGGTGAGGTACATCGACATCGGGTCCGCGGTCTTCTCGCCGAGCAGGAAGGGCGGCACCGGCGACGTGGGCGAGATGAGCGCATCCACCTCGCGGAAGACGTCGTCGAAGTCGCGGCGCACCAGCGTCCGGACCTTCTGCGCCTTCAGGTAGTACGCGTCGTAGTAACCGGCGCTCAGCGCGTACGTGCCGAGCATGATCCGGCGCTTCACCTCCGGGCCGAAGCCCTGCGCGCGGGTCTGCTCGTAGAGGTCCTTGAGCGTGCGCACGTCCTTCCCGGACGCCCGGTGGCCGTACCGAACGCCGTCGTAGCGCGCGAGGTTCGACGACGCCTCCGCCGGCGCGAGCACGTAGTAGGCGGACAGCGCGTGGGCAGTGTGCGGCAGGGAGACCTCGCGGACCGTCGCGCCCAGCCGCTCGAAGGTCCGGGCCGCCTCCTCCACCTGCGCGCGCACCTCGGGATCGAGCCCTTCCGCACCCTCCAGGTACTCGCGCGGCAGCCCGAGCGTGAGGCCCTTCACGCCCTCTTCGATCGCCGCAGTGAAACCGTTTGGAGGCACCGGCACCGACGCGCAGGTGGCGTCGCGACCGTCCGGCCCGGCGATGAGCTCCAGCAGCGCCGCCGCGTCCTTCACCGTCCGCGTCAGCGGCCCCACCTGATCGAGCGACGATGCGTACGCCACCACGCCGAACCGCGAGACGCGTCCCCACGTCGGCTTCAGGCCCACCAGACCGGTGTGAGCGGCCGGCTGCCGGATGGAGCCGCCGGTGTCGGTGCCCAGCGCGCCCGGACACATCCGCGCTGCCACCGCCGCCGAGGAGCCTCCTGACGAGCCGCCCGGCGTGCGCGCGAGATCCCACGGGTTCTTCACCGGCCCGTATGCGGAGGACTCGCTTGATGAGCCCATCGCGAACTCGTCGAGGTTCTGCTTGCCGAGGAGGGGCAACCCTGCCGACTTCAGCCGCGCGACCACGGTGGCGTCGTAGCGGGGGACGAAGCCTTCGAGGATGCGCGAGCCGGCGGTGGTGGGGATCCCGTCCGTGCAGAGGAGGTCCTTCACGCCCACCGGCACGCCGTCCAGCGCGGAGACGGGCTCGTTGCGCGCCCTGCGTTCGTCGGAGGCGCGTGCCGCCTTCAGCGCGCCTTCTTCATCGACGTGGAGGAACGCGTTGAGCGTCCCGTTCAGCCGCGCGATGCGTGAGAGGTGCGCGCGGACCAGCTCCTCCGAGGACACCTCGCGGGCGGCGAGGCGCGCGGCGAGCTCGAGCATCCCTTCGGAGGTCGGCGAGGAGGGAGCGGTCACGGCGCGTCGATCACCCTGGGGACCCGGAAGGCGCCGCCTGCGCCCATCGGCTCGTGCACGGCATCTTCGCGCAGGGGCGCGACTTCGAAGTGCGGCAGCGAGGTGGCGTGCACGCTCGCGGTGTCCACGGTGCCCAGCCGCTCCGCCGCCTCGAGGACGACGGAGAGCTGCGCGCGGTACCGCTCGACCTCCTCGGGGGAGAGCGAGAGGCGGGCCAGCGCGGCGACGTGCCGGACCTGCTCCGCCGTCAGCGCCATGGGCTACTTCCGCTTGAACCAGTTGAGGACCGCGCCGATCACCGGGCCCTCCTTCTTGTCCTCGAGCAGCGCCTGCAGCTCGCCCGCATCGAGGAAGACGCCCCCGCAGTTGAAGCAGGAGTCGATCTCCACGTTGCCGTGCATCACGGCCTGAAGCTGCATGCCGCACTTGGGGCAGCGCATGTGGTGCAGCGCCTTGAGGCGATCCTTCTCCGCCTGCTGCGTCTGCGCGGCCTGCTCGAGCGCGAGCTTGCGCTTCTTCTCGATGTCCTCGCGCGCGAAGTACTCATCCTCGGTGTTGGACGGCTTGTCGAAATCGGCCATGGATTACTCCTCGAGTCGGTCGATGGCCGACCTCGCCACCGGGGCTTCGGGACCGTTGGGGTGCAGCTCCAGATACCTGCGGTACAGCTCCAACGCTTCCGACTTCTTCCCCTGGTGCCGATAGGTTTCGGCCAGTCCCATCACCGCGACCGCATAGCGCGGATCGACCTTCAGCGCCTCACCAAAAGCGGTCACCGCCTCTGCCGTCCGCCCCAGATCGTGCAGCGCCAGACCGCGTCCCGCCAACGCCGCCGGGTCGTCCGGACGAAGCTCCAACGCCCGGTCGTACGACCACAACGCCTGCTTCGGACGATCGCGCAGCCGCTGCCTGTCCCCCTGCCGCACCAGCGCCTCCGGCTGACGGGGACGGGCCTCGGCGGGCTTCGGCGCCGCGGGCTTCGACTCCACCGGCGCGGCCTTTGGCGTCGGCTCGGGCGCTGCCTCCGCCACGGCCGCGGGGGGCGCCTCCGGCTTCACTTCTTCCACGACGGCCTCGACGACCGGCTCGGCGGAAGGGGCTTCCGGCGCGGTCACCGCCACCGGAACGATCACTTCGTCCGCTGCCTTCGCCGGCTCCGCTGCCTTCCCCGACTCCGCTGCCTTCGCTGCCTCCGCGCCAGGCCACGGCAGGAGCTGCTGCTGGTGCGCCACGAACGCGCCCGCCCCGAGCGCGCCCACCAGCCCGAGCGCGCCGAGCCACTTCCCTGCCCCGCCCTTCCGCTTCGCCGGCTTCGGCATCTGCGCGGGCTCGGCGGGAGTCGTCGGGCGGGAGGCGACCACCTCCGCATCGGCCACCGGGGTCGGCGGCGGCGGCGCGATGGCCTCGGGAGGGGGCGGCGGCGGGGAGATCTTCTGGGGAGGCGCCAGCGCGGCGAGCTCCGCCAGAAGCTCCGGCGAGACGTGGTGGACCGCGGAGACCGGATCCACCCGCGCGAGCTGCACCTCCAGTGTCCGGGTGCGCTGCGCCTGGGCCACCACGGCGAAGAACGGCTCCAGCTCCGCGATCTCCCCGAGCCGCTTCCAGGTCTCGCCGGTGAGGGAGATCTCGTCCTCGCGCAGCGCGCGGCGCTCGATGATCCACTTCTGGAGCGTGGTCAGCTCCTTGAAGATCGCCACCCGCCCGTCCGCCTTGCGCAGCCGCCACTCCCTGCGTCCGGCCAAAGGGGGCGGGCCCACCGTCGATGCGTCGACCTCGCCGGGCTTCACCGGCACCGTGACCACCAACGCCTTCTTCTTCACCCGGAACACGTGCTCGCAGGTGGTGCACTTCACCGTGACCCCGACCTCGGTGATGCGCGCGTCGTCGAACTCGTACTCGGTCTTGCAGCGCTCGCAGCGGACGTCCATTGGGGGGCAGCATACAGGCTGGTGGAGAACGCCCAAGCGCCCGTTTTCCTTCGGGGTTCCGCGCGCGTCCCCGGCTGTCGGGGCCGGAAAAATTGACCACCCCCACCCCCTCCCTACACTCGGGCGCCCAGGGCTACAGGTCGGCACAGGCCTGTCTTCATTTGCGGGAGAGGTGCGGGCCACATGGCGGCAAGAGCGAGGCGCGCGGACAAGGGCGTGCTGTCGAAGCAGGACATCGCGGCGCGGCGGCGGCAGCTCGTGGAGAAGAAGCTCCAGACGGGCGGCACCGGACGGCGGGCGGTCATCGGCGTGTTCGCGCTCGCGTTCTCGCTGCTCGGGCTGCTGGCGGTGGCGACCTTCGACGCCCACGACCGCACGGGCCCCGGCTATCGCAACGCCATCGGCCCGGTGGGACATCTCGTGGGCGAGGGCCTGCGCGGGATGTTCGGCCTCTGTGCCTACGTCATCCCGCTCGCGGGCCTGTGGGCCTCGGCCGCGCTGCTGCTCGGACGGGTGCGCAGGCGCTGGCCTCAGTGGATCTCGCTGGTGCTGCTCAGCCTGAGCGGATCGGTGCTCGCGCAGCTCGCGTTCGGCGGCGAAGGCGACTGGGCGCATCCTCCCGGCGGCGCGGTGGGCGAGGTGCTGGGTGAGCTGCTCTCCGGCCTCTTCTCCACCGTGGGGACGATCATCCTGGTGAGCGCGGTGTGC
Organism: uncultured Myxococcaceae bacterium; assembly: GCA_964502265.1. Lineage (GTDB taxonomy): Bacteria > Myxococcota > Myxococcia > Myxococcales > Myxococcaceae > JAFAFL01. The sequence continues at coordinate 12,856 of CAZCWA010000080.1, forward strand.
GTGGCGGCGCTGATCGTCGGCACGCAGTTCGTGTTCCTCAAGCTGTGCGCTGCGGGCTGGGCGTTCGCCCGCGCGACGGCGAAGCGCGTGGAGCTGTGGGCGCAGGCGTTCTGGGAGAAGCAGAAGGCGTCTTTGGCCGAGCGCGCGGAGGCCCGGGAGAAGGCGAAGCAGGAGGAGGCGGCGTTCCTCGCGCAGCTCGAGGCGGACGAGGAGGAGCTGCTCGCCCAGGAGCGCGAGGTGGCCGAGGCCGAGGCGATCGCCGAAGAGGCGGACCGGCTCGAGCGCGAGGCGATGAAGAAGCGCGAGGAGGAGGCGGCGGCGAAGCGGCGCGCGAAGGAGGAGAAGGAGCGCGCGCGTGCAACCGTGCCCCTGAAGCCGACAGCGGCGGCGCCCGCGGTGGTGTCCTCCCCGAGGCCCCCGGTCGCGCTGCCTCCGGGTGAGCCTGCGTGGGTGAGCGCGCTGATGCCCGGCCAGGCCCACGCGCTGAGCGACGATGCGGTGGCGGAAACCCTCTCCGGCTCGGCGGAGAGCAGCACGTCGAAGCGCGCGCGCAGGACGCCGAACATCGTCACCGCGGACTCGCAGCCGCCCGCTCCCGCGAAGGCCGCGGTGGTGGACCAGACGCCTGCGCCCGCTGCGCCCGCGCCCGCTCAGGCCGCTGGGGCCGTCGCGCGGATGCCGGTGATCGTCGAGCCCAAGGCGCCGCCCAAGCCGACCGCGCAGACGGCGCTGGCGAAGAAGAAGGAGCCGGACTTCCAGATGCTCGGCGGGCGCACGCAGTTCGACCTGCCGCCCACCGACTTCCTCGAGGTGAACACGAAGGAGCGGAGCGCGCTCGACAAGGAGGCGTTCCTCATCACCGCCGAGAAGCTGCGCGCGAAGCTGGCGGACTTCGGCATCGCCGGCGAGGTGGTGGAGATCCGGCCGGGACCTGTCGTCACCATGTACGAGTTCCTCCCCGGCCCGGGGATCAAGGTCTCGAAGATCGCCGCGCTCCAGGACGACCTGGCGATGGCGATGGAGGCGATGCGCGTCCGCATCGTGGCGCCGATCCCGGGGAAGGGCGTGGTGGGCATCGAGGTCCCGAACAAGGACCGCGAGATGGTCTTCCTCAAGGAGATCGCCGAGCAGGACGCGTTCACCAAGTCCGCCTCGCGCGTGACGATGTGCGTGGGCAAGGACATCGAGGGCATGCCGTACGTGCTCGACCTCGCCAAGGCGCCGCACCTGCTCATCGCCGGCACCACCGGGTCCGGCAAGTCCGTCGCGGTCAACGCGATGATCATGAGCATCCTCCTCAAGAGCACGCCGGAGGAGGTCCGCTTCATCATGGTGGACCCGAAGATGCTCGAGCTCTCGGTGTACGAGGGCATCCCGCATCTGCTGCTCCCGGTGGTCACCGATCCGAAGAAGGCCGCGCTCGCGCTTCGCTGGGCGGTGGAGGAGATGGAGCGCCGCTACGCGCTGCTCGCCGAGGCCGGCGTGCGGAACATCGCGGGCTACAACAAGTACGTCGAGACCGCGCAGGGCGAGAAGAAGCGCGCCGCTCCGCCAAAGGCCCAGACCATCGAGGTCCGGGCCGAGCGCATCGCCGAGCAGAAGCGCGCCCACACGCCCACGCGGGAGGAGACGTCCCCGCCCCTGGAGACGGCCGC
>CAZCWA010000081.1:0-14470 GCA_964502265.1 uncultured Myxococcaceae bacterium
GTGACCTGCGCATCCGGTCCGCGCGCTCGTTCCTTTCGGCGATAAGCTCGGGCGCATGGCGCGCCTTCGAGCGTTGAGAGCGTTGAGAGTCTTGTACGCCGTGGTCCTCCCGGCGCTGGTGACGTTGATCTTCTGGGGCTGGAGCCCCGCTGCCCACGCCGCCTCCGGCCCCGAGCCGACCCCCGAGAGTCTGGCCGCACGCGCAGATCGGATCGTGCTGGCGGACGTGGCCTCCGTCCGGATCGAAGGCGAAGCGGAGGGCGCGCCGGCACTCGCAATGCGGACGGTGACGCAGCTCGTGGTGCGCGAATCCTGGAAGGGGCGCGGGCCGGAGCTGCTCGAGGTCGTGCAGCTCGGCGGTCAGCGCGGGGGACAGGTGACCGGGGTGGTGGGCGACGCGCGCTTCACGCCCGGGGAGCAGGTCCTCGTCTTTCTCCGCTGCACGGAGGCCGAGGGCGCGCGGTGCACGCTGGTGGGGCTGGGGAAGGGAAGGATGCGGCTGTCGCGCGGTGAGGACGCGCAGGGCGACGCGGTCGAGCTTCGGGAGGCGGGAAGGGTGCAGCGCGTCCCGGTGGGGCAGCTCCGAAGGAGGCTCGGGCTGGCTGCCGAGGGCGTGGGGACGGGAGGCCAGCCGGTGCGCCCGCTCACGCCGGCTTCGCCTTCGCAGCAGAGGCCGTCGTCGAAGGTGGAGGTGCCTCGATGAGGCCCTCCTCGTGGCTTTCAGTGCGCGCGCTGACCTTCGGCATGGTGATGGCGCTGGGAGCGAAGGCGTGGGCCCAGGAGCCGCCGCCGCCGTACCACGTGCTCGACTTCCGGATGGTGCACTCGCCGGGGAATCCGTTCCCCTATTACGTCGATGGGCGTTTGCCGCCCGAGCACCCGGGGCCGCCGCCTTCGGTGCTCCCCGGACAGATCCAGGTGCACGTGGATGAGGCGTACCAGACCTGGCAGGACGTTCCGTGCGCGTACCCTGCGTTCGAGTCGAAGGGGCCTTCGACGAACAACCTCCAGATCGCAGACCCGCGGGATCCGCAGGACAGCTTCAACGTGACCGCGATCTGGGTGCGCAGTCCGCAGGATCCCTATTACGGGTTTGCGCTCGGAGGCGGCTCGGCGGCGGCGTCCACCGTGCCCACCGCGTACGCGGGCTCGCTGTATCAGTGCGACATCTTCCTCAACGCGGTCGACTTCCAGTTCAGCACCCAGACGCCCACGCCGGCGGGGCACCTCGATCTGCAGTCGATCGTGCTCCACGAGATCGGCCACTGCCTCGGGCTGGGGCACTCGGACGACTTCCGCGACGTGATGTGGGGCACGCAGAACTTCGGCGAGCAGAAGCGCGCGCTCGCCCAGCGGGATACGGACATGCTCTGCGGGCTCTATCCGCAGACCGGCGCGGTGGGCTCTCCGTGCAGCGTGGACGCGGACTGCAGCAGCGCCGTGCTCGAGTGCGTCGAGCCGCCGCTTCCGGGCGGAGGGACGGGGCCGGGCATGTGCAGCAAGGCGTGTCAGCCCACGGTGCCCGGCGGCTGCGAGGCGCCCTTCGTGTGCAAGCCCTCCACGCTGATCGCGGGCTCCAGCGGAGCGTGCCTGCCCACGCGCGGGGACTTCCTCACCCAGGTGGGCGCGCCGTGCGGGGCGCACAACCAATGCGGCTCGGCGGTGGGGTTGTGCTTCGAGCAGAGCACGCTGCCCTCGGGTGGGCCGGCGTGGCGGGACGGCTACTGCACCCAGGCGTGCGGCGCTGGCAATACGCCGTGTCCTGCCGGCTCCGAGTGCGTTGCCTTCAACGGGAGCGAGCTGTGCCTCAAGTCGTGCCGGCTCGGCTCGGGGGACTGCCGCTTCGGCTACACCTGCGTGCGCGCCACCGAGACGCTGAACCTCTGCGTCACGTCCTGCACCACCGACGCAGACTGCGGCAACCCGGCGCAGTTCCAGTGCCGTACCTGCGACGGTGCCTGCCTGCCGAAGCAGAACCCGAGCGGGCAGATCGGCACGCTCTGCACCCAGTCGTCTCAATGCGGGCTGGAGCAGTTCTGCCTGACGTTCGAGGGCGCCGGTGAGGTGGGGATCTGCTCGAAGAGCTGCGGCACCGCCTGTACCGAATGTGGCGGGGACAGCTCCTGTCATCCGCTCGCGGACGGCAACCTCTACTGCCTCAAGGACTGCGTGGCGGGCTCGTGTCCGGCGGGCTACCAGTGCGGCCTGCTCCCCACCGGGCGCGCCTGCATCCCGGGCTGCACGGAGAACAGCCAGTGCCCGGTGGGGACGACCTGCTTCAACGGAGAGTGCAGCTCCGGCGGGCAGGACGGCGGCACCTGCGCGCTGTGTCCGACCGACTCGGGCGTGACCGGACCGCCGCCGCCGAAGCCGGACGCAGGCGTGGGCACGGGCGGTGGAAGCGGCGGTTGCGGCTGTGGCGCTGCACAGGGCGCGTCGGCCTCGTGGATCCTCATGCTCCTCGTGGCCGGGGCGACCGCAGGCGCAGCGAAGCGCAGACGCCACGGATGATGCCCGGGCTGGGGATCACCGCCGCCTGACGCGCGCGGTGGAGAGCACCACGCCCTCGAGCCGCGTCCACCACAGCTCCGCCTGAAGCCTCGCGTTCTCCGACTCCGGGAGAAAGAGGTGCGCGGTGGCGGCGCCGTCCGCGTGCAGGTCGACCTCCACCTCCTGGAAGCCGACGAAGCGCGACACGTACGGATCGAGCGCCTTGTAGAGCGCCTCCTTCAAGGAGAAGCGCGCCATCAGCTCCCACGCCCGCGCGGACTCGGCGACGGACTGGTAGAGCGCCAGCTCCCGAGCCGTGAGGATCGTCCGCGAGATGTCCGTACGCGGAAGGACGACGTTCTCCACGTCGACGCCCACCTGCCAGTCCGTGTTCGCCGGGTCTGCGTCGACCAGCGCCACCGCGAGATCCGCCTTGTGGCTGATGCTGCCGCGCAAGCCCGGAGGGAGCTTTGGTGCGCCGCGCGGCGTGGCGAGGATCGAGGGCCGCTGCGAGAGGTGCTCGGGGATCGCGTCCACAGCTTCGAGCGCCGACGCCATGGCGATGCGTCCGCCGACGAAGGGCACCAGCCGGCGCATCTTGAACGGCCGCGCGAGGTCGAGCTCTTCCGGGGTGAGACGCGAGAGCGCGCGCTCGAGCTCCGGCGGCGCCTCGTCGTTGCCGATGAGCGGCGGCAGCGCGACGGCGACGCACAGACCGTGGGGGAGGCGGCGCTGGAAGAGAGGGGTGAAGGGCGGCAAGGTTGCTGCGTGAAACATCATCGAGATCTGCATCGAAGTGAAGGGGTGGGCGGGGGCGCGGAGTCGATGGAGGAGCGGGTGCGGCGGCTGGTCGCGCGCGCGACATCGCAGGCGCCGGACACCATCGCGCTCGACGTCCCGTTCGTGAAGCTCGGCCTCGACTCGCTGGACGCGTTCGAGCTTCTGCAGGATCTCGGTGAGTCGCTGGGGCGCGAGCTCGAGGTCTCGGTGCTCTTCGATCACTCGACCCCGCGGAAGCTGATCGACTTCCTCATCCGGAGCGAAGTGGAAGCAGGCCCGAAGGAGGAGGCGCCGCGTGCCCCCCTGGCCGGATCGTTCCCGCTGCTCGGCGCGCAGAAGACCTTCTTCGCGAACCACGGCTTCTACCCCGACCTGCCGAGCTACGTGCTCTTCGCGCTCGATCTCACCGCGACGCGCCCGGGCGTGCTGGACCCGGATCGACTCGACGCGCGCATCGCCCGGATCACCGAGCGGCACCCGATGCTCCGGGTGACCTTCGGTTGGGAGGAGGGCCAGGCGGTCCATCGTCCGGACACGACGCGGCCCGGCCCCATCGAGCGGCACGACCTCTCCTCGCTCGCAGGCGACGAGGCCGCGCAGGCAAAGGCGCTGGAGGATATCGAGCGCGTGCTGCGGTCGAAGCTCTTCTCATTGGAGGAGGGACCGCTGGCGAGGTTCGTGCTCTGTGACCTGGGCGGCGGACGCCATCGGCTGTTCCTCAGCATCCACCACGTGATCGCCGACGGTTGGAGCGCGCAGGTCCTCCTCTCGGAGCTGCTCGGCCCCGAAGAGGACGGGCCCCTCTCGCTTCTGCCACCGCGCACGCACTTCGCGGAGTGCATCGAGGCGCTCGAGACGAAGCGGTCGCCCGAGGCCGCTGCCTCCTCGCTGCAGTGGTGGGAGCGCACGCTGCAGGACGCGCCGACGCTGCGCCTGCCCTGGGACGGATCGCCGGACGCTCCTCCCTCGGGAGGCTTCGGCCTGCATGTGGTTCGGCTGGACGAGCCACTCACCGAGCGTGTTGCCGCTGCGGCGCGCGCGTGGGGCGTGACCACCTACCACGTCACGCTGGCGAGCCAGCTCCTCGCGCTTTCGCGTTGGTCCGGCGAGGACGACCTGCTGGTGCGGGTGGCGCAGGCGCGGCGCAGCCTCACCTTGCCGGACATCGATCGCGTGATTGGATGCTTCGCGGACTCGCTCCCGCTTCGGGTCCGGACGAAGGGACTGCGAGGCCGCGAGCTGGTCGAGGCGGTGCAGCGTGAGACCCTCGAGGCGGCACGGCACGCAGAGACATCCTCGCTGGAACTCGCGGCGCTCGGAGATCGCGGCGCGATGGGACCGCGTGGGATCACCCCTGCCGGCTTCAGCTTCCCCAACTTCCGCGCGCCACGCCTCGCGGAGGGACTCGCGCTGACGGGGATGCACACCGCGACCGCAGCCGGCTTCACGCAGCTCGGGCTGGTCGCCTTCGAGTTCGGGGGGCGCCTCCACCTCTCGTGGAACTTCCCCGAGTCGCTCTTGCAGACGGAGACGGTCGCGCGGATGGCCCAGGAGCACGAAGCGATCCTCCGGGGTCTCGTGGCGGAGGCCCTGGACGAGCGGGTGGAGGAAAAGCCCCTCACCGTCCACGGCCGCATCCTCCAGGTCTGCGCGCAGGTGCCGAGCGAGCGGGTGGCCGTCGAAGAGGGCGCGCGCCGGCGCACCTACCGGGAGCTTCAGGTTCGTGTCGAGAAGCTCAGCCGGCTTCTGGCAGGCCGCGGCGCGAAGCCGGGTGTGCGGATCGGGGTGGTCGCGCGGCCGGGCGTGTTCGCCGTGGAAGGGGTGCTGGGGATCCTCTCCTCCGGCGCCGCGTACGTGCCGGCGGATCCCGCCTATCCCGACGCGCGGGTCCAGGCGCTCATGGAGGACGCCGCCGTGCCGCTGGTGGTGACGACGCCGGAACTCGAGGCACGGATTCGGGCGCTGGGCTTCGAGGTCCTCGTCGTGGGCGACATGCTGCCCGGTGGCCCGGAGGCGACGCCGTCGAGCGCGGGGCCCGGAGACGTCGCGTACGTCATGTACACCTCGGGCACCACCGGCAGGCCGAAGGGCGTGTTGGTGAGGCACGAGGCCGTCGCTTCCTTTCACGACTGGGTGTCGCGCGCGTTCGGGGTGACGGAGCGCGACCGCTTCATCCAGACCTCGTCGCTGGCGTTCGGCGGATCGATCCGCCAGATGTTCTCGCCGCTGCTCGCTGGCGCGACGATGGTGCCCGCCCCGGATGGCCTGCTGAAGGATCCGCGCGAGCTGGCGCAGTTCCTCGAGCGCGAGCGGATCACCATCTGGAACTCCGTCCCCTCGCTCTGGCGGAGGTTGATCGACAGCGTGGACGCGTTGCGTGCCGAGGGCGCAGAGGTCTCGTTGCACGCGCTGCGCTGGATCCTCATCGGCGGGGAGCAGGTGCCTTCGGAGCTGCCGAGGCGGTGGCGGGAACGCTTCGGGACGCGACACCGGATCGCGAACCTCTATGGCTCGACCGAGACGATCGTCAACGCGACGTGGTTCGAGGTCCGCAGCGACGGCACTGGGCTGGAAGGCCCGACGGTCCCCATCGGTCGATCCCGTGACGGGTCGTGCGTGTTCGTCCTCGACGATCAGCAGCGCGAAGTCCCGAAGGGCGAGGTGGGTGAACTCTGGGTGGGAGGACCCAGTCTCTCGGATGGCTATCTGGGCCAGCCGGAGCTGACCGCGCAGGCGTTCCGAGAGGACATCGCGACGGGCGGGCGCGCGTACCGAACGGGTGATCTCGTTTACCGGCGAGACGACGGCGAGCTGGTCTACCTGGGCCGCGCGGATGAGCAGGTGAAGATCCGCGGCAACCGCGTGGAGTTGGCTGAGATCGAAGCGGCAGCGCGCGAGGTCCCAGGCGTCGAGGCCTGCGCGGTGGTCGACCACACACACGGCGACGGACAGTGGCTGTGGGCATTCGTGCAAGCCTCGTCGATGGCACCGTCTGGAGCGAATGGGCGCGAAGAGAAGCTCGTCGGGTCGGTCCGCGCGGCGCTCGCGTCGAAGCTGCCGGCGTTCATGGTGCCTCACCGCATCCGGGTGGTGAGCGGACTGCCGCTGACCGCAGCGGGGAAGCTGGATCGGCGTGCGCTGCGCGAGCGGGTGAAGGCGGAACTCGAAGCGACGAACACGCCCGTCTCGGTGAAGTCCGAAGCGGCCCTGACGCCGACCGAGGCGGTGGTCGCGGACGTCTGGCGCTCAGTGCTGCGGCTGGATGCGGTCGCGCGCGATGACGACTTCTTCGTGCTCGGCGGGGACTCGCTCCTCGCGCTCGACATGTTCAATCGGCTCCGCGATCGGCTGGCGAGCGTGCCACGTCCGATCACGCTCTACGCCGAGCGGACGGTGGCGAAGCTGGCGGCAGCGATCGATGCGAACCGGGCCGCGGCCGTCGCCTTGGTCCGGGGGACACAGCGCGAGGTCGCTGCGATGGGCCAGGTCCCGGGCGCCTCGGGCCCCGCGTCCACCTCCGACGAGGAGACGTATCCACTCGCGCCGTCGCAGGTGGGCTTCGTGCTGGCGCAGCGGACGGACCCGGAGCGTTCGTCGGCGTGGTGTGCGCTGGTGCCGGTACACGGCGCCTTCGACCGGGCGGCGCTCCAGGCGGCGCTGGACTTCGCGGTGGCGCGCCACCCGATGCTGCGCACGGTCTTCGAGCAGCAGGGACCTCGCACCGTGCAGCGGCAACTTCCGCCCGGCCCCTTCTCCATGGTGGTCGAAGACCTGCGCGGCTGCACGGAGGAGGAGAAGCGGGAGGCACTGGAGGCGCGCTTCCGGATGGAGCGCAGGCACGTGTTCGACCTCGAGCGACTGCCGCTGGTGCGCTTGCGCGTCCTTCGCCTCACCGACGACGAGTCGCGGTGGCTCCTCAGCATGCACCACGCGGTGGGAGACGGCTGGAGCGTCCACCTGTTGGCCAGTGAGGTCTTCGCGGCCTACGACGCGATCATCCGCCGCGAGCGTCCGGTGCTGCCTCCCCTGCGCGCGAACTTCGGCGACGTGGCGCTTCATCTCCGGCAGCGGAGCGAGGCCGATCCGCGCTCACGCGACTACTGGACGCGCACGTTCTCGGCGCCGGTGCCCGACGTCCCGCTGAAGGATGCGGATGGGAGTTCAGCGCGAACGCCCGCGCCGATCGTCAGCGCCGTCCTCAGCGAAGAGGAGACCGCCCGCCTGCGTGAGACGGCCCGTGCGCACGGCACCACGGTCTTCGGGTTGGTGCTCACCTCGCTCTTTCGTGCAGTCCGCACCGTGAGCGGCGGCGTGTCCGATCTCACCGTGGGTACCGCAGCGCATGGTCGTGATCTCCCGGTGGCCGACATCGAGCGAATCTTCGGCTGCTTTGCCACCGCGTTGCCCGTGCGGGCCGCATTGCCGGGGAGCGACTGGCGGGACGAGCTGCGTGCGGTCGATGCTGCGTACGCCGAAGCCTGCGCGCACGCAGACCTCAGCGCCTCCGAGCTGGCGCGCTGCATCCACCAGGGAGGGCAGCTCCCTGGCTCGGATCTCTTCCTCTCCTTCATGGACTTCGGCGTGTTGCCGCGCATCGAGAGCCGCGCGTTGCGCATCGACTGGCCGGCGGCGGACATCCACTTCACGGCCGACTCGCTCGGGACGCGCGTGTTCGTCGGCGCCCTCTGCGCGGAGCGGTTGCGCCTCAACGTGCACGGCCTCGCGGGGCAGGGAATCCGCAGGCGTGTTCTCGACGCGATGGTGGAAGAGCTCCGCGGGCTCACGCCGCAGAGCACGCCGGAGGAGACCCTCGACGCGGCGCTCGTCTGCTACCTCCCGTCGAAGTCCACGGTCGCCGCCGGGTTCGGCACGAACAACCTGCAGGGCTTGACGGACCTGCGCGAGGCGGTGCTGAAGGCGCTGTTCGCGAAGGAAGACGCGACCGGCAGTCGGCAGCCTGCGCTCCTCGAACGCCAGCACACGAGGTTGGGCACCACCGGTGCGATCTTCCTTCCGCGCTTTGCCGACGAACTTCACGCGCTTGCCACCGACGAGCTGGTGCGTGAGCTCGTCGCTGCCGTGCAGCTCGCCCAATCGCACGGCGCCCGCACCGTCTCCTTCGCGGGGATGCTCCCATCGCTCACCGGGTACGGCGCGGAGGTCTCGCGTGCGCTGTGTGAGCGGACGGGACCCATCCCGCGATTGACCACCGGCCATGCCGCGACCTCGGTGGCGGTCGTCCTGACGGTGGAGCGGATGCTCGCGGAGCTGGACCTCCCGCTGTCGTCACTCGATCTGGCGGTGGTGGGCTTCGGCTCGATGGGTCAGGCGTCCACGAGGCTGCTCATCTCGCAGCTCGGTCGCCCCAGATCCCTTCGCGTCTGCGAACGCGCGGCCGCCGAGGTGACGCTTCGTCCGGTCGTCACGCGTCTCGAGCAGGAGCTCGGCATCCCGATTGGCTGGGTGAGCGCGCATGAGGGACTGCCGGACGATGTCTACGACGCCCACCTGATCATCGGCGCCAGCAGCGCAGGCGGGCTCCTCGAGGTCTCGCAGCTCAGGCCTGGCGCGCTGGTGGCGGACGACTCGTTTCCGCCGCTCGCCTCGCACGCCGAGGCATGGTCGCGCATGGACAGCGCCGCAGACGTCATCGTGGCGGGCGCGGGGAGCCTCGACGTCGGAGAATCGCGCCGCGAAATAGCGTCGAACGTGCCGCTGCCTGCCGCGCGTCTCGAAGCGCTGCTGCCGCTCGGCATGCCCGGCTGTCGCCTCGAGTCGCTGCTCATGTCCTGGAACGACGACGTGCCCGCGACCCTCGGCTTGGTGGACCCTGCGCAGGCGGAGCGGGTGTGGAGGGCGGTACGGTCCCTCGGGATCGACAGCGCGCCGTTGCACCTCGGGCCGCGTCCGATCACCCCAGCGGTGATGGACGGTGTGCGCGCCGCGCTCGGCTTGCCTTCGAGGAGGGCGGGGTGAAGCCGACCGTGGTGGTGATGCCGGGGGACGGGATTGGTCGCATCGTCGTGCCGGAGGCGCTGCGCGTACTGTCCGCTGCCGGCTTCGAGGCGGAGTACGTCCATGCGGACATCGGCTGGGACTGCTGGCGCGAGGACGGCACGGCGCTCCCGCAGCGGACCGTGGACCTGCTCACGAAGCACGGCGTCGGGTTGCTCGGGGCAATCACATCGAAGCCGAAGGAAGAGGCGGAGGCGTCGCTCCCGGAGCGCCTGCGTGGGACGGGACGCAGCTACCGCAGCCCGGTGCTCGAGCTGCGGCGTCGCCTCTCGCTGGAGGTCGCGCTCAGGCCGGCGAAGACCCTCCCGGGCCACCCGCTGAACTTCGTGCGACGCAACGCGGACGGCGCGATCACGGAACCCTTCATCGACGCGCTCATCGTGATGCAGAACACCGAGTGCCTCTACGCCGGCGTGGAGTGGAGCCCGCTGCCTGCACAGGTTCGCGCCGCCTTCGACTCGCACGCAGAGATGGCGCCCTTCCGGAACGTGGCCGGCGGCGAACTCGCAGTGTCTGCACGGGTGATGAGCCGCGAAGCCTGTCTCCGCGCCGCACGCGTCGCCTTCGAGCACGCGGCGCGGCGTGGCGAACAGGTCGTGCGGCTGTGTGACAAGTGGGGCGTGATGCGTGAGACCGGCGCGCTCTTCCTCTCGGCGGCGCAGGAGGCCGGCCGCGAGTGGCCCCACATCCGCCTCGAGTCGGTGAACGTCGACGCGCAGCTCATGTGGCTCTGCCGCCGTCCGGAGGAGGCCGGCGTGGTGCTGGCCAGCGCGATCGTGGGCGACCTGTTGTCCGACGCGTTCGCCGGGTTGACCGGCGGGCTCGGCTTCGCCGCATGCGCCAATCTCGGCCCCACCTGCGCGGTCTTCGAGCCCACGCACGGTTCCGCACCGCCCTACGCGGGGCGCGTGCCGTCGATCGTCAACCCCATCGCCGCGGTGCTGGCAGGGGCAATGCTCGCCGAGCACGTGGGACAGCGCGACAGCGCCGAGCGCGTGAGGCAGGCGGTGGCAGCGGTCGTCGCCGAAGGACGCATCCGGACCTACGACATGCTCGGCCTGCGGGGCACGGACGATGTGGTGGCGCAGGGGGCGGCGACGACCCGGCAGCTCGCGGATGCGCTGGTGCGTTCGCTCGAGCTCAGACCCCGAACGCGTTCCGCTCGATGAACCGCGCCTCTCCCTGCTCCTCCACGCGCAGGCCCTTCGCGCGGACGAGCAGCTCTCCGCCGTCGGACTCGAGAAACAGCGTGAGCTCGTGGGCGTCCGGGTCGAACTCGAAGGGGAGGGGGAGCGCGTCGAAGCGCCGCTCGTGTCCCGGCTTGACGATGAGCAGCTCCCCGTCGCTGAGCCCGACCGGATGGTCCGGCAGCTCGCCCTCCACCTCCGCGTCCCGCATCACCAGCGCGAGCTGCTGCCGCCAGCCGGTGAATCTCCCCGCGTCGATGTCCAGCGCGTCGTTCTCACGGTGGACGTAGGCGTCGAGCACGACGGCGAGGTTTCTCCCCTCGCGCTTCAGCTCCAACAGCTCCGAATCGTGCAGCTCGATCGTGCGACGGATGCCCATGGCCTCTATCTACCCCCGTCTGAGGCCAAGCTCGCCCATTCTCGCCTTGAGCGTATTGACGACCATCCCCAGCGAGCGGGCGGTGTGCGTGAGGTTGCCCGCGTTCGCCTCCAGCGCGGCCTCGAGCTCCTCGCGCGTGTAGTCCTTCGGCCGCTTGAACACGCCCACGGCGGCCGCGTCCGGTTCGAGGCGCGGTGGAGGGGACGGGAGCACCGGCGGATGTGGACCCGGGCCGAACGCATCTGCGCGCGCGCGTAGGTACTCGCGCACGTCCTCGGCCCAGACCACCACCCGGTCCATCCGCTTCGAGAGCAGGCGGCCCTTGACCTCCCGGTAGAGGGTGGTGGCCCCGGCGCGGCCCGATCCCCGCCGGGCGTTCGCCAACTCCGCCAGCAGCAGCACCACGCCCTCCAGCCCGCGCACGTTGTCCGGCCACGCCTGTGCCTGCAGCACCGCGACCGCCTCCGGATCGAACCACACGTTCATCCGCTGCTCGGCGTTCGCCTTCTCCACGAAGGACGTGACGAGCTGCGGGATGTCCTCGCGGCGCTCATCGAGCCCGGGCACGCGGATGATCCCGCCGCGCGCGAGCCGGTTGCAGAGGTCCTCTCTCAACGCGCTCTGCCTCAGAGGACGCTTCGACGCGGAGACGAGCCGGAACGGCGGCGGTGGGACCTCGTGATCCGCCGGCGAGCCCAACGGCGAGAAGTCCCCGGTCCCGTCCAGCAGGTCGAGCAGGAACGCCTGGGCGTCCGCGTTCAGCGACTCCACCTCGTCCAGGAACAGGGTCCCGTTCTTCGCATGAGGCAGCTTCCCCAGCCGCGCGCCCGTGGCCCCGGAGAAGGCCCCCTTCGCGTGCCCGAGCAGCTCGCTCTTCAGGCTGTTGATGTCGCTGGAGAGCGCACCGCAGTTGACCGCCACGAAGCTGCCCGGCGCACCGCTCTGCTCGTGGATCCGCCGCGCCGCCCACGTCTTCCCCGAGCCGGTGGGACCCAGCAGGAACACCGGCAGGTGGTGGCGCGCGTTGAGCTCGATCTCACGACGCAGCTTCTCGGTCGCCGGTGAGCCCGGGTCCGCCGCCTCGCGTGCGGTCGTTGCCGGGAGCTCGGCCAGCAGCGAGATGCGGCCGGAGCGGTTGGCGAGCACCACCGACTGGCCCGCCTCCACGATGCAGCTGCGCCCGGGAGGAATGCGCTCCACCTCTTCCCGCACGTCCGGGTCGACGGCCAGCCGCTCCGACAACCAGCTCCCGTTGCTCGAGCCCATGTCGCGGTACACCCAGCGCCCGTCGGACTGGTACGAGAGCACGCCGTGCAGGCGCGAGACCGTCTCGTCGACGAAGACGACGTCGCAGGTGCGCTCGCGGCCGAAGCTGTAGCGGAGGTCCGCGTAGATCGGCAGCTCGAAGGGCTGCTCCCCCCGGCGCTGAATCCGGATCGCACGCGGTTCCCGGTAGGGCGCGATGCCCTCCGGCCGTTCTTCCCCGGGACCCCCGCCGGGTGGGTCTCCGTACTCCGCGTTCGGTGCAGGCGGGGACGCGGGCGGTGGCGCTGGCGACGACGAGCCATCCCGCTGCACCGCGCCTCTGTTCCGGCGGCCCTCCACGGTTGCCGTGTCTCGGTCCTTGCCCGCGGTCCGTTCCGACCCTCGCTGACGGTCCCCCTGCCTGGCATTCCTGCTCATCAGGATTGTCCTCCTGACCGTCAGGAATGACGAGCAGCGACCATGGCCTCGACGCGCGCCCGGGTGTCGAGGCTGCGCCAGCACGGGCGGCAAAGCGGGTGGTCCGGCATCCACCTGAAGCGCCTGCGCGCGCGGCTCCAGTAGAGGGCCGGACGACCGCAATCACAGGCGCGGCGGTTCCGGGTGACGAGCGCTTCAGCGTTCAGCGACATGTGGGAGCTCCTGGCGTTCGGGTGGGGCGACCGGGTGCTGCACGGGTGGTACCGACGGCATCATGTTGCTGCGACGGACACGGAGTCCGAGGTTGCACGTCAAAACGCGTCACTGACCGTCAATTCTGCCGGGCAATGCCGGTCCGTTCAAACGCGGTGCCCCCCAGGGCTGGGTGGAGCACCGCGCCGGGCCCCCGAGGGTCACAATTGCCTCTGCAAGACCGTGCAGCCGGTTCACAATCGGGAGGACGCCCCGGAAGGAAGATGACGACGCGCGTTCGCACCACAGAAGCGGTGATGGAGACCCTGCTGACGCGCATCCTGGGGGAGGGCGCCTTCGCGGAGGTCCTCGCCCAGGCGTCCGGACGGCTTGCCGCGAGCCGCGGGAGCGACGCGCAGAAGCAGTTCGCCCTCCACGCGCTGCGGACGCAGGCGCTCACCTGCACCGCGGAGCTCGAAGCTCTGCTGCTCTCGGCGCGCACACTGCTCACGGTGACGCCGCCGGACCGCGCACACGAAGCGGGCACGCTGGCGACCAACGCCTTCATCTGCGCGGGGCGGTACGCGGACGCGCTGGCGATGGAAGGGTGGGCCCGGGATCATGCCGGAGGGACGCCCTCCTGGGACGACGGCCAGCCGATCCTCCACCAGATCAACCTCGCCGAGGCGGACTACGCGCGCGGCGACTGGAACGCGGCCTGGCGGCGGTTGGAGGCGCTCCAGGCCATCGACCCGGCAGAGCGCGAGGAGTGGAGTCCGCTGCTCGTCCACGGGCTCCGGGCGCAGCGGGCGTGGGCCGCCGCGCACCTCGACCTCGAAGAGCCCCAGCGCGCTTTCCTCGACCAGTTCGACCCGGACGCGCTCTCGCCGCTCTACCGCGCCGAGCAGCACTTCTGCGTGGCGACGGTGTACCTCCGGAAGGGCCTGCACGACCTCGCGCTGGAGGCCGCGCTGGAGGGACAACGCCACGCCGTGCGCGCCTCGAGCGAGCGGAACGCGCTCTTCCTCCTCGCGCGCGTGCACGGGGCGCAAGGCCGGACGGAGCGGGCGCTGGACCTGTACGCCCAGGGCGCCGCTCACCCCTACCGGGGCCAGGGCGGCGACGCGCTCTTTGCGTGGGGGGAGCTGCTGGCGGCGGAGGGACGCGCGGAGGAGGCCGCGCATGCCTTCACGCTCGCGGTGGCGCGCGACCCCGAGAGCGAGGGCGCGCGCCGTTCGGCTGCAAAGGACCTCTAGAACCGCGCCTGGAGGATGAGGTTGAAGCCGAGCGCATCCTCCTTCTCGAAGGTGTACTGCGCCACGCCGGTCACGTCGTCGGCGAAGGACGCGCGGTTCGGATCACGGGTCCAGTACACCTCGCTGATCGCGGCGATGTAGTCGGACATGTCCCAGCGCATGGTCGCCTTGGCGGAGAGGATGGGCAGGGGATCCCGGTCCGGCGGCAGGATGCTGAACAGGTTCACGTCGCGCACGACCACCGTGCGGCCCGAGCCGAGCTGCGACGGAGGCTGACCGCCGCCGAGCACCGTCTCCGGCGACCGGAACGAGGCCGCGCGCTGCACGCCGAAGATGAAGCCCGGGGTCAGGTGCAGCCGGGGGAAGTGGTAGTCCGCGCCCACCGCCACGAACATCTCCGGCTCGAGCACGGTGCCGTCCGGGAAGTCGTTGTACGGCGGGAACGACGGCACGTTGAACTGGATGAAGGACAGCGTGCGGTACAGCGC
>CAZCWA010000082.1:0-14463 GCA_964502265.1 uncultured Myxococcaceae bacterium
GAGCACCGAGGCGTGGTACCCGTCGATGAAGCGGTGGTCGAACGAGGCGTTCACGGCCATCACCTTGCCCGGCACGACCTTGCCATCCTCCACCACCGGCACGTCCTTCACCGCGCCCGGCGCCACGAAGATGGGCACGCGCGTGTACGGGACGAGCGGCACGTAGGCGACGTCCAGCCCCAGCGAGCCGACGTTGGTGATCGTCGCGCTGCCGAAGGCGTCCTTCGGCATGCCGAACTTCGAGAGGTCGAGGTTCAGCGTGTACATGAAGAAGCTGAGCACCTTGAGGAAGAGGTTCATCAGCAGGAACGGGATCTGCTGCACCGTCGACTTGCCCTGCTCGAGCGCCTTGTCCTTCCGGCGGCGCACGCGGTCGATCGTCTCCTCCATCTCCTGCGAGATCTGCAGCAGCGTCTTCTTGTCCGCGTCGTCGATCTTCGCCGCGGTGAGGTCCACCTTCGAGCCGGAGTCGTCCCCCTCCCCGGCCGGCTGCACCACCAGCACCGAGACGGTCACCTTCTGGCGCAGGTAGATGCGGTTCCAGCGCAGGATCGCGTTCGCGTCCGGGCATCGGTGGAGGGCTTCGGCCACCGCCCGGGTGATCAGGTGCGTGACCGTGAGGTGCCTGCCGGTGCGCTTGCGGAAGGCCTCGATGTACTCGAGCGCCTTCTCCATGCGCACGTTCAGCGTGCCGTAGACGGTGGGATCGTAGGCGGTGGCCCAGGTGCCGATGGCCAGCTTGCGGAAGCTGGAGACCTCGGCCTTGGGGATCAGGTCCAACTGCGGCATGAAACGGCGTCCTCCACGAGGTGCTGAAGGCGAGCACCCCATCATGGAGCCCGCCCCGCTGTCGATGCGCGCGCCAGAACGCCGCCACCCTTGACGGGGCCGCATCCTTTGAATAGCTCCGCCGCTTCCGTCTCACCCGCCCGCTTCACTGCCGCCTGGAGGCACCTTGGAAGTCGCACTCGTACTGCTCGCCATCGGATTCGTGGTGACCCTGTCCATGTTGATCATGGGCAAGCGCACCGCGGCCTCCGCGCCCGTCGCCGCCTCGCAGGGAGAGGCGCCCCGCCTGCGCCAGCTCGAGACCGAGCTCGACCGCCGCAAGAAGGACCTCGAGGAGCACCGCAAGCAGGTGGCGGAGCTGAACGCCGAGCTCAAGCAGACCAAGCGCAAGCTCTTCGAGGAGCGCGAGGGCAAGAAGGACTCGCGCGAGCTGGCGAAGGCGCGGCAGGAGGAGGAGCGCAGCGCCGCCGTGCAGCTCGAGGTGGTGCGCGCGGAGCTGGCGCAGGCCCAGGCGGAGATCGATCGGATGCGCAGCGAGACCACGCGCAGGCCCGCCCGCACCGAGGCCGGTCCCGTGGCCGTCGTATCGCCCGCGCCCGTTTCGGACGCCCCCGCAGCCGCGCCGGCCGCCGAGCCCGAGCGCGCCCGGCCGCAGCGGGTCATCCGCGAGCTGAGCGAGGCCGACAAGGAGAAGATGGATCGCGCGGAGCACGAGGCCCGGCGCGCCCGCCAGAAGGCCGCCGAGCTCGAGTCCGAGCTGCGCCGGCTGAAGTCGAAGATGGAGACCGACCGGCGGATGTACGCGGTGGTCAAGGGTGAGGCGGACCTGCTCCGGGACAAGTTCAAGGCGCTGGAGAAGCGGACGAACCGCCGGATCCTCGAGAACGATCTGCTCCGCCGGGCGATCAAGGATCTGGAGAAGAAGACCGGGATCGACGCCGAGCGGACCGAGCTGACCGCCGAAGAGGTCGCGGCCTCGGACCACGCGGTGGAGGAGCGCGCCACCCAGGAGGCCGCGCAGGAGGCAGAGCGCCGCGCCACCGAGGAGATCGCCCGGCAGCGCGCCGAATCCGAAGCAGCCGCCGCCGAGGCCGCTGCCGCGCCCCCGGCCACGGACGCCGCCCCGGCAGACGCGCCCGAGGCCTCCCCGGTCGAGAGCGCACCTGCGGTGGCCGTCAGCGACGCCGGCGCTCCCGCCAGCGAAGGCACCGACCGCAGCTAGCGCGTCGTCTGCGCCCGCCCGGGCTCGGCGAAGAGGAAGGTGCCCAGCAGCACCCAGCGGTGGGCGTCTTCCTCCCGTCCGGGCCGTGCGACCAGCGGCGTCGTGTAGTGCCAGAACGGCAGCCGGTAGGCGGTCACGCCGCCCAGGGTCCGCACGCTGTGCATGTGCGAGAAGTGCGCGTCCTGCTCGTAGACGAGCCACTGGTGCGAGACGGCGGGCGTGCAGAGCGTGAGGTGCACGTCGAGGTAGCCCTCGCGCGCCTCCGGCTCCTCGGGGTGGTGGTCGTTGTGCGGGCCCGCGTAGTCGCCTGCGCCGTAGCAGAGCGTCTGGATGCCCCAGCGCCTTTGCAGCTTCCGGCCTGCCAGGACCTCGGCCAGCGCATGGAATGAAGGAGAGCGCAGGAGCGACACGAGGCCAATCTCCTGCGCCGCACGGTAGGCGCGGGCGCGGCGGGACTCGAGCATCGCCGTCTGCACCCGGACCGTCTTGGGGAGGAGCTCGGCGTAGTTCTGCTCCATGGCGCGGATCGTCCACTCGGGAATCGGATCCTCCATCCGCGTGAGCAGAGGCCCCATCGCGCGCTCGAGCGTGGCGAGCAGCTTCAGGCACGGCTCCCTCGCCAGCAGTCCGTCGGCGGCGACGAAATGGCGGCCCGGCTGTGACAACGCGCCGGTCAGCTTCGTGTCGCGGCCCTCGAGCACGCGGCGCCCGCGGGGGCTCAACAGGTCGGTCAGCTCCATGCGCCGCGTCCTACTGCGACTGGGCACGCATGGGGAGCGCTCAACCTGGAGGCTTCAGTCCAGCGGCGCGGGCGTGAAAATCCACGCGTCCGAGAGCGCGCGCGGCCCGTTGGGGGCTTCCTCCACTCCACCGAGCACCAGCACCGAGCCGTCCTGCAGCGCGGTGCAGGTGTGGTGGTAGCGGCCCACGGGAAGAAGAGGGAGTTCGAAGACCGCAGGGCGGCCGCTCGCGCTGGCCACGATGAGTTCGGCGTTCCTCACGCTGGTGGGCGCGCCTGCCTCGCCTGCCCGCCCGCCGCCTGTGAGCACCCGGCCATCCGGCAACGAGACCACGCACATGCCGCCGCGCGACGCGGTCAGCGGCTGTCCGTCCGCCACGTTGAAGGCGTCTCCGGTGCTGATGAGCTCGGAGGAGCTCAATGCGTCGGCAGGGGGGCTCATCCCACCGTAGCCGCCGACGATGAGCAGCCGGCTCGCGTCTCCGAAGCGGGCCAGCCCCGCGCCCTGCCGCGTCTGCCGCAACCGCACGCTGGCCGTCTCGGGGGCGAAGGTCGTGCCATCGAACCTGTAGAAGAGGACCTCGTCCGGGAGCTGCGCGCCGTCGCTCCCGCCGGCGACCGCGACGTACTTGCCGTCCTGCACCGCCGCCACGCCCATGCCGATCCGCGGCGCCGCCGCCGGAAGCAACTTCGGGTTCTCGCGCACGGCCTGTGTGGGATCGTCCGGGTTCTGGGCGATGAAGGCGGGACGGGACGGGTCGAACCACTCGGGCGCGGCCACCGCCCTCCCCTGCGAGTCCACCCCGCCCACCACCAGCACACGCCCGCCCTCGTCCAGCGCAATGCCGGGCCCGATGCGGCCCGCCTTCATCTCGAAGCCCCAGAAGCGGTTGACGTTGGGGTCGTAGACCAGCGCGGTCTTGTTGGCGAAGTAGCTGCCGCCGCTGCGGCGCTCACCGCCGGCCAGCAGCACCTGTCCGTTCGGCAGCCGCACCGCGCCGTGGAAAGCACGCGGGATGGGGGTGAACTGGGCCTGCTGGTTGTAGAGGCCCACGTCCTGCGCGGCGCTGAAGCTCCCGGTGGCCGGGTCGTAGAGCTCCGCGGTGTGCAGCGTGTCCCGCGCCCGGTCCTGCGCGAGCTGGTAGCCGCCCGCGATCAGCACCCGCCCGTCGTCCAGCAGCGTGGCGGAGTGACCGGCGCGCACCGCTGCCATGCGCGAGCAGGTCGTCGGTGTGGCCGCGGTGGAGGGCGGGGTGAAGGTGTTCACGCGGCGGAGGAAGACGGCAATCTCCACCGGCGCTGCGTCCTCGGGGACCGACTCCGGGACGTCGAACGGCGGCGAGGTGCCGATGGAGACGACCGCCGCCGTCGCCGGATCTCCTCCGTAGGCGCGCACCTCGAGCACCCGCTTCATTCCGGCCGGGATCTGCGGCACGCGCTGGACCGCGTCTTCGATGCGCGAGACCGAGATCAGCGGCTGTTCGATGCCCGGCCCTGTGACGCGGAGGCGCAGGTGCGTCACGCCCTCCAGCGGAGATGGCGCCACGCACGCGGAGGTGACCACGCGCACCTGATAGTCGACGACCTTCTGCCCGCAGCCCGCCAGCGAGAGGAGGAGACCTGCGAGCGCAGGGAGCAGGACGATGCGACACATCTGATTCACCACCGCATGCCTCACCACCGGGCCGTCACCGTTCCGGTCACCGGCTGGGTGGCCTGCTGCACGCCGTACACGGTGCCACCTGCCGCAGCGACCACGCCCACGCCCACCAGGGTCCACACCCACCACCTGGACTTCGACCTCGGCTCGGCAGGCTTCTCGCCGCTGGGGCCTCGCGAGAGGTCGTCGCGGATGCTGCTCCCGTCGAGCGCGCGGAGGGTTCCGTCCTCCTCCTCCACGAGTCTCGGGGTATGGCCGAGCGCCAGCGTGCTCCGGCGTCCCGTCTCCACCGGGATCTCCACCTCGCCCGGCGCGGCGGCGATCCTGCCGGGCTTCCAGGTCGCGCCGGCGGCGAGGTCGTGGCCCATCGGGAGCGGCCGCCCGAACCCGCGGACCGAGGACTCCACCGCGTCCGACAACCGATAGATCTCCACGTGCGCGGTCAGCAGCCCGTCGTCGACCGCCACCAGTGGAAGCGCCGCGAAGCCGCGCGCGTCCACCGAGTAGAGCGCCGCCGCCGCGGTGAGCTGATGATCCCCTGAGCGGTAGACCACGCCCACCAGCGCGAACCGCGCGCCCGACGCTTCGGCCGCCGCGTGAGCGCCCGCGTGGGCCACCTCATCGAGCACGGGACCGATGACGCCTCCCGCAACGGCGCCGGTATCCCCGGACCGCGCTCCGAAGCTCGCAGTGACGCGCGCCTCCCGCCCGCGCAGCTCCACCACCGCACCGAACGGCTCCCCGCGGGTGCCCTCCACGCGGACGTAGTGCACCCCCGCGGTGAGGTCCTCCAGCTCCACCGGCACCATCCCGAGGTCCTGCCCGTCCACCCACGCCACCGCCCCCGGGGGACCGTCCACATGGATCGTTCCCTTCGGCAGCTTCTCCGCGCGGCGCCTGGCCTTGTCGAGCTCGCGGACGAAGACGGGCGGGTAACGCCCCTCGGGCAGCGCGTAGCCGGGAGAGAGCCGCACCACGGTGCCCAGCGCCTTCTGCGCACCCTCTTCGTCCCCGCGGCGGAAGGACGCCACCGCCAGCGCGATGTGCGCGTCGATGAACCGCGTCCAGTCGATGGTCTCGGGGCTCGCGGTCATCTGCGCGATGCCCTCCCGCAGGCGCTCGGCGGCGGCGTCGAACTGGAGATCGGCGAGCTTCTGCTGGCCTTCGTCGACCAGGGCGGAGGCCGTCGCCGCCGAGGCGGGTGGAGGGCTCTGCTCGGGGATGGGCGCCTGCGCCGCGGAGATCGAGAGCGTGAGGCCTTCCCGCTTGCCCAGCTCCTCGCCGAGGAGGGTGCGGAACCGCTCGGCCGCAGGATCCGGCGCCCCCTTTCCCGTCACCCAGGGCAGCAGGGCGAGCGATGGGGCAGGCTCCGTCCGGGCCCACGCGGCAGATTGGAAATACGGCAGGCTGGTTGCCTGTACGAGCAGCGTGGCCAGCAGCACCGCGGCCGACCGGCGGGGCAGGCTCATCCGGATCATCGCCTCGACACCCGTGCGGAGTACAATGGATCACCGAGCGTATCGGGCGCTCCGGCCGGAGGTCAAACGAGCCGCCTGGCGCAACCCCGGCCGCACGCCCTCATGAAGCTCTCCCTCGCCACCCGCATCTTCATCGGCTACGCGGCGGTGCTGGCCACCTTCGGCGCGGTGTCGCTCTTCTCGGTGGCGGAGATGCGCGAGAACCAGCAGGTGATCCGGCTGGTGAGTCAGGGGTATTTCCTGCTCGCGCGGGACGCCTCCGGGATCGAGACGCTGCACGGGAGGCAGGAGCGGGACACCGCGCGGCTGCTCGACGACAAGAACACCGAGACCCGGCGCGCGAACATCCGGCTCGCCAGGCAGTACGTGCTCCCCCTGTTGTCCGAGCGCGCCGCCGCGGGGGTGGAGAACGCGCGGCGCGTGCGGCAGGCGGCGCCCTCTTCGGAGGAGGCTTTCCTCCGCGAGCTCGAGCAGCGCTTCGCGGATCTCGGCGTGCGCTACCGCCAATACGAGGAGACGATGGACCGCGGGTTCCGGGTCGCGCGGCTGGAGACCGCGAACCCGGACTGGGACCTGGCGGCAGCGCAGATGTCCGAGCTCAAGCAGCTCGAAGCCTCGATCGTCCGGGACGTGCGTGTGCTGCAGCAGTCGCTCGAGTCGCGCAGCCGGGAGACGGTGGACACGGCCGAGCGCCGGGTGCGCCGGACCGGCTTCGCCATCGTCGCGCTGTCGCTGGTGGCGATCGGCGTGGGGCTGCTGGCGACGATCATCAGCGCGCGGGCGCTGCGCCCGGTGGGCACGCTGATCGAGGGCGTGGCGCGGATCAAGCGCGGCGACTTCGGGGCCAAGCTCGGCGTGCAGGGCAAGGACGAGATCGCCCACCTCGCGCGCGAGTTCGACGCCATGGCCACCTCGCTGCGCGAGCGCGACGCCCTGTTGCGCGAGAAGCAGGAGGCGCTTCTGCGCGCGGAGAAGCTCGCCGCGGTGGGCCGCGTCTCCGCCCAGGTGGCGCACGAGGTCCGGAACCCGCTCTCGTCCATCGGACTCAACGTGGAGCTGCTCGAGGACGCGGTGGCGCGGGCGAAGTTCGACGACGAAGCGGACGGCGCCGAGTCGCGGGACATCCTCCGCAGCATCACCCGCGAGGTGGACCGCCTCACCGAGATCACCGAGGACTACCTGCGCATGGCCCGGCTGCCGGAGCCTTCGCTGAGCGAGGAGTCGGTGAATGATCTGGTGACGGACGTGCTGGACTTCGCGCGGCTCGAGCTGGAGCAGGCCGGGGTGGAGGTGGTGCGCAGGCTCGGGGACGGGCTGCCGCAGACGCAGCTCGACGAGGCGCAGCTTCGCCAGGTCCTGCTGAACCTCATCCGCAACAGCCGCGAGGCCATGCCGGAGGGCGGGACCCTGCAGGTGAGCACCCGGCAGTCGAGCGGGAACCGCAGTGGCGGGGAGCTGGAGATCGAGCTGTCGGACTCGGGGCGCGGGATGAGCCCGGAGGTGCAGGCGCGGATCTTCGAGCCCTTCTTCACCACCAAGGCGGGCGGAAGCGGGCTGGGGCTGGCGATCTCGCAGCAGATCCTCGCCCTTCACGGCGGGGCGCTGCGCTGCCGGAGCGGCCCGACCGGGACGACCTTCACGCTCGTGCTCCCGGTTTCGGCGGCGGACACCGAGGGCGAGGCGGCCTGAGCGCGGCGCGCCTCCCGCTGGTCCCTACGTGCCCAGCTCGCCCGGAGGAAGGCAGACGGTGAAGGTGGTGCCCTCGCCCGGCGTGCTGTGCACGAGGATCTCGCCGCCGAGCTTCTTCACGATCCCGTGACAGATGGAGAGGCCGAGGCCCGTTCCCTTCCCCGGCGGCTTGGTGGTGAAGAAGGGCTCGAAGACGCGGGCGCGGACGGCTTCGGGGATGCCGCCGCCGGTATCCGAGATCCGCGTGCAGGCGCGGCCGGCGCCGTCGATGAAGGTGGTGACGGTGACGCGGTTTCGCTCCGGGTGACCTTCCGGGATCGCCTGCGCCGCGTTCATCAGGAGGTTCACGAACACCTGCGTGAGGTGGACCGGATCGGAATCGACCTCCGGCAGGGGTGCGATCTCCCGCACCAGGACCGCGCGCTGGCGGATCTCCCCCTGCGCCACGCGGAGCGCCGCCTCCAGGGCCTGCACCACGTCGGAGGCGAAGACGTCCTGGCTGCCCTGCCGCGACATCAGCCGCAGATCCTGGACGATCTGCGCGGCGCGCGTCGCACCATCCAGCGCGTCCTGGAGGGCATCCCGCAGATCCGCGTCCGACTGCGGCCCCCAGTCCTCGAGCACGTAGCGCAGGTTGGAGATGATGTACGAGATGGGGTTGTTGATCTCGTGCGCGACGCCGGCCACCAGCGTCCCCAGCGAGGTCAGGCGCTCGCTCTCCTTCATCTTCTCCTGGAGATCGAAGCGCGCGCTGACGTCTTCGATGGCGGCCACCCACTCCTCGATCTCGCCGGTGAGGAGGCGTATCGCTGCCGCGCGGACGATCACCCGTGCCCACGAGCCGTCCTTGCGGCGCAGCCGGCACTCGAACTGCGCGCGGTCGCCCTCCGCCACCGCGCTGCGCCAGGCGTTGCGGATCACCTCCCAGTCGTCCGGATGGAAGTACTCGCGCAGCTCGGACCACGTCCCCTCGGTCTGCGTCACCCCGCAGAACTCCTGCCAGCCCTCGAGCAGCCGGACGCGGCCGTCGCGCGGATCGATCGTCAGGACGATCGCCGCGGACGCCGACACCAGAGACTTGAAGCGGTTCTCGTTCCGCAGCGCGTCCAGGTGCGCCTCCACGAGGACGGACTGGGCCAGCTCGAGGTGCTGCACCGCGTGGACCTGATCGGTGACCTCGATGCCGCAGATGAACACGCGCGGCCTGCCTTCGTGGTCGTCCAGAGGGGCGTAGGTGAAGGTGAAGTAGCAGGTGCACAGTTGGCCGCCGCGCACCAGCCGCAGCGGGACCTCACGTCCGACGCGCGGGCTCTTCGTCTGCAGCACCTCCAGCAGCAGCGCCTCGACGCCCTGGGCCTTCAGCTCCGGCATCACCTCGAAGGCGGCCCTTCCCTCGAGCATCTCCTCCGGCCGGTCGCGCAGCGCGCAGAAGGCGTCGCTGGCGAAGTCGATGAAGAACTCGCGGTCCCTGAGGCTGAGGACGGCCAGCGGCATCGGCGCATTGCGCAGGTGTCCCAGGTCCGAGGCCAGTAGCTGGGCAGGCGGGGGCATGTCAGGGCGCTCGTCCACGTTCTCCATCGTCCCCTTCACGCGTGCAGAAGCCGAGCCATTTGCACACGGCCGCCTGCCCGCCCACTTGCGCGCTGGCGCCTGCACCCGAACGTTTCTTGCCGGGAGGTCATCCATGCCCACACCCGCTCGGAGCCGCCGCGCCCTCGGGACGCGCGCGGCCGCCGCAGTGGCCATCGTCTTGTGCGGCCTCGCCGCCGTGCTCACGCTCTTCGCCCTGGTGCTGGACACCGAGGCGGTGCAGCGCCGCGTGGTCGACCACGTCCTGCCCCGCGCGTCGGAGGCCCTGGGCCGGGAAATCCACCTCGAGTCGGCCAAAGCCAGGCTGCTGCCGCGGCCGGAGGTCACCCTGCGCGCGCTCCGGGTCGAGGGGCGGCCGGGCGAGCCGCCGCTGCTCGAGGCGCCGGAGGTCGCGGTGGAGCTCTCCTTGTGGACGCTGCTGCGGTCATTCGGCCGGGAGGTGCACGTCAACGCGGTGCGCATCTCCGCACCGGAGCTGAACCTCCTCCGCGATCGCAGCGGGGTCTGGAACTTCGAGGGGCTGGGGCCGCAGCCACCCACGGGTCAGCCCGCCCCCGGTAGCCGCGCCTTCACGCTCGGCCGGGCGCAGATCGAGGACGGGACGGTCAACGTCATCGACCGCTCGTCCGCCCATGGGGAGGCCACGGTCGCCCTCACCCGGCTCGACGTGACCGCCCGGGCGCCGGAGATCGACGGGCCGCTTCAGCTCCAGCTCAACGCGGCGGTGGCGAGCGAGGCGCAGAACCTGAGCATGGACCTCGAAGTGGACCGGACGCAGCCACACCCGCGGGTGGAGGGATACCTCGCGCTCACGCGCGCGCAGCTCACGCGGCTGGAGGGACTTCTGCCGGCGCGGCTCGGCACCGTGCTCATGGGCGGGCACGTGGACGTCGACGGGCGGGTGGGAACCGCGCCCGACGGGGCGTGGACGGTGGACGCCCATGCACGGCTCGACGAGGTGCGGCTGCGCGCGGAGCCCGCTTCGGGTGAGCTGACCCTGAAGGGCCGGGTCGATCCGGCGGATCCCACGGGCGCTCGGGTGGAGGTGGAGTCGCTGTCGTTGCGGGGCCCGGGGCTCGAGCTCGGGGGCCGCGCGGCGCTGACCTTCTCCCCCACGGCGGTCGAGTTCGCGCTCAAAGGCCCCCTGCTCGACCTCGACGCGCTGCTCGCGGCGCTGCCCGAAGAGGAGCTGCAGTCGCCTCCTTCCCGAACCTCGCTGCTGCCGGCGCGGACCCGGCGGACGCTGGACGAGGTCAGGGCGCAGGGCACGTTGCGGGTGGACCGGGTGGTGCGAGGCGGTCTCGAGCTCACCGGGCTGGACGCGCGCGCACAACTGAGGCGCGGTGTGCTCACCCTCACCCGCGCGGAGGCGGCGCTGTACGACGGCCGCATCGACGCCAGCGGCAGCTCGGCGAACCTCCTGCTCGCACAGCCGGGCTGGACGCTGAGCGCGCGGCTCGAGGACGTGGACGTGGGAAAGCTGGGCGCCGCGGTGGCCGCGCGGGCACCGCTGCAGGGGAAGCTGGACGCCGCGATGTCGCTCGAGGGCGAAGGCGTGGACTGGGCGCTGGTGCAGGAGAACGTGCGCGGTACGGGCGTGCTCGCGCTGAGCGAAGGGGAGCTGGGCTCGGTGGCGCTCGGAGAGCGGGTGGCGGGCGTGGCGGCAGAGGCGCTGCAACGGCTGGGGCGCACTGGGGCCGCTGGGCGGGCGGAGCAGGCCGAACGGGCCTTGGCCGGGACCCCGCTTCGCGATCTGACGATGACGTTCCGGGTCGAGGACGGGAGGATGTCGCTGCGCGAGCCGCTCGCGCTCGCCGCGCCCTTCGGTGGCGCCCGCCTGGAGGGCAGCATCGGGCTCGACACCACGCTGGACCTGCGCGGCCAGGCGCTGCTGTCCGGCCAGTTCCTCGCAGAGCGCCTGGGTCTTCGGGGCGCGGACGCGCTGGAGGTGCCCCTGACGATCGGCGGCACGCTCTCGGATCCGGACGTGCAGCTTCCGTCGCCTGCGGAGGTCGCGGCAGGTGTCGCGGCGCCGGCCGCGCGGGCGGGGGCGAAGCGGGTCGAGGAGGAGGTGCGCCGCCGCGCGCGCCAGGGGGTGGGAGACGTGTTGCGCCGGCTGGGACGGGGCGATTAGAGGACATGGGAACCATGCCGTTCGCCTACCACCGTGACGTCCTCCCCTCCGGCCTCCGCGTCGTCACGATCGAGACGCCGCACCTCCACTCCGCCATGGTCGCCACCTACGTGCGCGCCGGCAGCCGGCACGAGACGCCGGAGAACAACGGCGTGAGCCACTTCCTGGAGCACATGTTCTTCCGCGGGAGCCGCCGCTACCCGGACACCGTGAAGATGAACGCGCTGGTGGAGGACGTGGGCGGCAACCTCAACGGCGTCACCACGCGGGACCACGGCTACTACTACTCGCCCTGCCATCCGGATCACGTGGGCGTGGTGCTGGACGTGATGGGCGACATGCTCATCCACCCGCTGCTCAGCGACATGGAGATCGAGCGGCAGGTGATCCTCGAGGAGATGCTCGACGAGGTCGACGAGGCCGGCAACGACATCGACGTGGACAACCTCGTGAAGATGGAGGTGTTCCGCGGGCACCCCATGGCGCTGAAGATCGCCGGCACCCGCCACTCGGTGCAGCGCCTGCAGCGCGCGCAGCTCGAGGCGCACCTGCACCGCTTCTACGTGACCGGCAACCTGGTGGTGACGGTGGCCGGTCCGGTGAAGCGGGACGAGGTGCTGGAGCGCGCGGCCAAGGCCTTCGAGGGCCTCGCATCCGGAGAGACCGTCGGCGAGTCCCCGGTGCCGCTGGCGCCGGAGGGGCCCTGGTTCCGCTTCTTCCAGCACGACGAGGCGCAGACCGAGTTCCGCATCCTCTTCCCCGGCGTTCCGGAGACGCACGAGGACTTCCCGGCGCTGCAGCTCCTCCGCCGCGTGCTCGATGATGGGCTGTCTTCGCGGCTCCCCTTCCAGGTCGTGGAGAAGCGCGGCCTCGCCTACTCGGTGCAGGCGGCCCTGGAGACCTTCAATGACACCGGCTTCTTCGAGGTGGACGCGGCGTGCGCGCCGGAGAAGGCGGGCCTCGTGGTGGAGGCGGTCTGCGAGACGATCGGCGAGGTGCTGCGCGGCACGGTGACGGGCGAGGAGCTCCGGCGTGCGCAGCGGCGGCACCGCATGTTCCTCGACTTCGCGCAGGACGCGCCGGGGGAGCTTGCCGGATGGTTCGGCGCCACCGAGCTCTTCCGCCGGCCCGAGTCCTTCGAGGAGCGCTGCCGCCTCATCGAGTCGCAGACGCTGTCGGACCTGGACCGGGTGGCAAAGCGCTACCTGAACCGGAGCGGGATGGGCGTCGTCGCCGTGGGGCAGAACAAGGGCCTGCGTGCGCTGGAGCGCGCCGTGTCCACCGCGCACGGGCTCGGCTGAGGTCTCCTAGAGGTCGGGAGGGGTGGCAGCGGACGGGACGACCGGCATCGACAGCTCCAGCCGGGTCCCCTCGCGCGTGGCCCTCACCGTGGCGCCCTGCGCGTCTGCCACCCGCTTGACCACCGCGAGCCCGAGCCCCGTCCCGCGCGCAGACTCGAGCGAGAAGGGATCGAACGCACCCTCTCCGCTGCGCCGCGCGGGCGGCCCCGCGTCCTGCACCGCCACGGTGACGCAGCCGGCGTCCTCCCGGGCGACGACCTTCACCGGCCCCGCCCCACCCGCCTGCACCGCGTTCCGCAGGAGGTTCTCCAGCGCGACGCCGAGCAGCGTGGGATCGACGTGGACCTCCGGCAAGGCCTCGGGAACCTCCTGCTCGATGGGGGGCAGACCGCTGCGGCTTCGGCGGCGGAGGGACGCGATGGCGGCGTCGATCGCAGTGTCCACCGCGGTGGGCCGGATGCGCGGCTCGAGGGGACGCGCGAGCTCCAGCAGATCGCGCACCAGCGCATCGAGCCGCAGCGCCTCCTCCTCGGCGATGTCGATGAGCTCCACGCTCCCCGCGTCGTTGCCGCCGCGCCGCCGGAGGACCGCGAGTGCATTGAGGATGGCGCCGAGCGGGTTGCGCGCCTCGTGCGAGAGCAGGCCTGCCGCCTGTCCCACCGCCGCCAGCCGCTCGCGCGCGAGCAGCTCCCGCTGCAGCTCGGACAGCTCCTTTGCCCGCGTGGCCGCCTCGCGGTGGTGGCGCACGTTCTCCACCGCCCCGCCGAGCAGCCGGGCGAAGAGCTCGAGGGTGGTGGCGCTCGCCGAGGTGAGCCGCGAACTCTGGATGCTGAGGAGCCCGAAGGGCTGGCCGTGGACGAAGATCGGCGCGTCGACCATCCGCATCGGGCCCACCATCTGGCGGAGCGTCTCTGCCACCTCCGGCAGGTGGATCTGACGCATGACCCCGAGACCGTCCGCGTGGTACTGCGCGCGCCCCGTCTCGAACGCCTGGGCGAGGTAGGGCATCTTCGCCACCTCGAAGCGCATCTCCTTCCCCGGCTTCCCGTAGATCTCGCCGATGCGCGAAAGCACGTCCGCGTCCTGCCGCATCGCCGCGAAATCCAGCCAGGTGCGGGTGGCGTCCAGGGTCAGCACCACGTTGAGGTAGCCGCGCGCGTGGATCGCCTCGGCGGCGGCCTCGAACACCTCGTGCTCGTCGCTGCACCGCGCGAAGTCCCCGGCGGCGGCGACCATCGCCTCGACGAGCGGCACGGTGGCCGCTTCGACGTCCGCATCGACCAGGGTGAGCACCCACTCGCCGAACTCTGCACCCCGGCTCGCGACGACGCGCAGCGCACCATCGGGGACGCGGCGGCCGCGGGGGATCACGAACATCGCCGCGGGTGCCGGTGGCGCTGCCGGTGCTCCGCTCGACGCGTCCGCCGCTGCGCCAGTGGGGACGGCCGGCGCCGTGGGGAGGAGCCCCGTGACGCCGGGGAGGAACTCGTCCACCGGGCGCCCCACCAGCTCCTCCGGCGAGAGCCCGATGAGCGCGGAGGCAGCCGTGTTCGCGTGCACCAGCACCGTCTCGTGCAGCACGAGCACCCCCACTGGCAGGTGCTCGTACGCGAGAGGCGCAGGCGCCATGGCTCAGCGGCCCCCCCGGATGATCTGCGGGCCCTTCTGCGCTTCCCCCGTCCGGGCGCCCGCCTTGATCAGCGCCTGCCGGATCTCCCGGTAGCGGGCGTCGTCGGGGCGGCGCTTGAGCGCGTCGTCCATCAGCTTGCGCCCGCGGTCGAGGTTCATCCGCAGCTCCGCATACAGCTCCGCCAGCGCGACCTTCTCCTCGAGCGCCGCCTCGCTCTGGAAGAAGAGGCGC
>CAZCWA010000083.1:0-1810 GCA_964502265.1 uncultured Myxococcaceae bacterium
CCTCGAGCTTCACCCACTTGCTCATGCCCAGCTCCTCCGCGAGCCGGCAGGTGCGCACCGCGTCGTCCGCCGTGTAGCAGCCGGCCGTGTTGGGCAGCAGCTTCATCCGGTGGGTGTCGATCCAGTGCATCATCGACGCCTCGCCCTTCGCGGTGAGGTCGAGCCTGCGCACCGCCACCGTCACCATCTCGGAGCCGGAGACCTCGTGGCACTGCTTCATCACCTCGAAGCTCGGGTACTTCCCCGTGCCGACGATCAGCCGGGAGCCGAAGGTGTGTCCTGCGATCGTGAACGGCTTGTCGGTCATGGTGTGTTCTCCTTGCTCGCTACCCGCCACCCACGAAGGTGACGATCTCGACCTCGTCCCCGTCGCGCAGGCGGTGCTCGGCATGCAGCGCCTTGCGGACGACGGCGGAGTTGACCTCCACCGCGACCTGCCCCGGCGCAATCTCCAGGTGCGAGAGCAGCGCGCTGACGGTGAGCCCGGAAGGGCCCTCCGGCACCTCGCGCGGCTCGCCATTGATGTGCAGCTTCACGCGACTCACGCCCGGGCCGATATCGGTCGGGGCGCATGCTGTCAAACCCACCCTCAATGTGCTGGGTCGCGCCCGCCCGCCTCCTCTATATTGCGGCGGATGACGCTCGCCTCCGCCCTCCGCGCTCCGGTGCTCCTCGGGTTGCTTCTGCCCCTCGCGCTGCCATCGGCGGTCTTCGCCCAGCAGCGCCCGCCCGCTCGCGAGGCGGCCGTCCCCCTCGAGCAGCACGCCGATGGAGACCTCCCGCTCCACCTGCAGGCGCGCGAGCCGTCCGGGCGCTACGCGTTCGCGGGCGCCGGGCTCTTCCTCGTGGGCGGCGTGGGGATGAGCTACTGGGCGCAGGGCCAGTCCAGGCGCGCAGGCTCCATCACCCAGGCGCGGGACCACCAGCGCATCCTCGACAACGCGCGCGCCTCCGCCGCGACCGCGAACATGCTCTACGCGCTCGCCGGCCTCACTCTCGCCTACGGCGTGGTCCTCGAGTTCCTCCCCGAGCCGGTCGCCGAGAAGGCCGACCTCACCTTCCGCTTCTAGATCGCGAACGATGCCCCGCTTCGTCACGCCCCTGTTCCTCTTCGCCGCCATCTCGCTCACCGCGCTCGCCGCCGGCTGCCTCATCTCGGTCGAAGATCCGGGCGGGCAGCCCTGCCTGCAGCAGTCGGACTGCGGCGACTTCTACGACTGCGTCGCCCCCATCGAGGAACCGGAGGCCCAGCGCACCTGCCGCCTCGTGTACCCGCCGCGCGCAGTGGCCGATGCGGGCGTGGACGCGGGCGAGACGCTCGAGGACGTCTTCTGGTGCAACGACGTGGAGGCGTTGATGGTCACGTACTGCGCCGCCTGCCACGGCGAGGATCGCAGCGGCGGTGGCAACCAGCCCTTCCGGCTCGACATGTACGAGGATGATCCCAACGCGATGCCCGCGCTCACCGGCGCGCAGACCAAGGCGAGTCGGATCAAGGTCCGGATGAGCGACTTCCGCGACATGCCGCCGGCCGGGTTCACGCCCATGCCCACCGAGGAGGAGCGGCGCCGCGTCGCCCACTGGGTGCGCGGTGGCGCGAGGCTCTGCGCGGACGAGGGGATGTGATGATGCGCGCACGCCGCTTCGGATCCCTGCTCGCTTCAACGCTCCTGGCCGGCCTGCTCGGATGGGGGTGCACGATCGAAGGCGCGGGCGCGACCGGCAAGGCCTGCCAGAGTGCGCTCGATTGTCCCGAGCCGCTCGCCTGCGTCTCGGTGCGCCCCACCGGACGGACCTGCGAGCTGCTCGA
>CAZCWA010000083.1:1910-10775 GCA_964502265.1 uncultured Myxococcaceae bacterium
ATCAGGTGGTGTCGGAGATCGAGGTCATCGCCCCGCCGAAGCACCTCGGGCCGCTCGGCGAGGCGAAGGTCGTCGCGCCGCCGAACGGGGGTTGAAGCGCGCTCAGGACTTCGACGGGATGCCGAACATCTGCTCCACCAGCGCGCGGTGGCCCTGGATCGCCACCCGCTGCAGGTAGAGGGACATCCCGCGCGTGCCGCCCAGCTCCTCGCCGCCGCCGGCGCGTCCGGGGCCACCGTGCAGCATGCCGGGCAGCACCATCCCGGGCGGCAGCGACTGGCCGGCGAGCTTCTCGTTGGCGATGGTCACCCGCCCGTGGTGCGGCGCGATCCCCAGCACCGCGTCGGTGACGAAGCGCCTGTCGTCCGAGTACACGCTGCTCACCAGCCCGCCGCCGCCTGCCGCCACGAGCTGCAAGAGCGAAGGCGTGTCGCGGTACGGCATCACGGTGACCACCGGGCCGAAGACCTCCATCTGGTTCGCCGGCGACTCGGGCCGCGGGTCTGCGTCGACGATCACCGTGGGCTTCACGAAGTAGCCCTTGCCCAAGGGCGCGCCCAGGCCGGTCACTGCATCTGCGCCGCCGAGCGCGACGGTGCGACCCTCGGCGAGCTTCGCGATCCCCTCCCGGACCGAGCGAAGCTGCGCCGCGGTGGAGACCGGGCCCATCGTCACCTTGTCGTCCGCCGGGTTACCGATCCGGAACTCGGAGAGCCGCTCCACCAGCGCCTCGCGCACGTCGTCCAGCCGGTCCTGCGAGACGAACACGCGGCGGGTGGCGGTGCACTTCTGGCCGGTCTTCTGGGTGACCTCCTTCGCCACGTCGGTGAGGAAGACGTTCCAGGTCTCGCTGCCCACCTCCACGTCCGGCCCGAGGATCGCGGCGTTGAGGCTGTCCGCCTCCACGTTCACGTGCACGTTGTGCTCGGCGAGGTTGGGCAGCACCCGCAGCGACGAGGCGGTGTGGCCCGAGCCGGTGAAGGCGAGCACGTCCTGGCCGCGCAGGTGCGAGAGCAGATCGCCCACGCCGCCGCACACGAAGGACAAGGAGCCCTCGGGCAGCGCGCCGCTGTTCACCCACAGCTCCATGATCCGGTGCGCCATCAGGGCGGTGGCGGTGGCGGGCTTGGTGATGACGGGCATGCCGGCGAGGAAGGCGACCGCGAGCTTCTCGGCCATGCCCCAGGCGGGGAAGTTGAAGGCGTTGATGTGCACCGCCACGCCCTCGCGGGGGACGAGCACGTGCTGTCCGTACAGCCGCGCCGAACGCCCGAGCGGCGTGCCCTCGCCGTCCACCAGCGCCTTCACGTCCCCCAGCTTCGAGCCGAGGTCGGCGTAGAACATGAGGGTGCCGGACGCACCGTCGATGTCGAACTTGGCGTCGCCGCGGGTGTTGCCGGCGTTGGAGATGCCCAGCGCGATCAGCTCCTCGCGGGCGTCGTTGATCACCTTGGCCAGCGTCTTCAGGATCTCCGCGCGCTGCGCGAAGGTCATGGCCCGGAGCGACGCTCCGCCCTTCTCGCGGGCGAAGCGGACGGCGGCGGCGAAGTCCAGGCCCTCGGTGGAGGTCTCGGCGAGCACCTCTTCGGTGGAGGGGTTGAGGAGCTGCACGGACTTGCCCCGGCCCTGCTGCCACGTGCCACACAGATAGCTCTGAAGAACAGTCGACATGGCGGCGGACCCTACACCAGCCCGGTACGGTAGGAAGGGTGCCAATGCTGGCGGACGCGCACGCGGACTCGTTGATGTGGAACCGGGATCTCACCTGCCACTCGGAGAGCGGGCAGGCGGACTTCCCCCGGCTTCGGGCGGCCGGTGTCCGCATCCAGTGCTTCACCCTCGTCACCCGCGGCTATCCGTTCGTGGGCGGCTTCCCCCTCTTCGCCGCCTGGCGCGGGTGGCCGAAGGAGGCGCGGCGCAGCGAGTGGACGCGCGCTCGGTGGCAGCTCGACCGGATGCACGAGGCCTGCGCGAAGGCGCCGGATCAGGCGGTGCTGGCGGACTCCACCCGGGCGCTGGAGGAGGGCCTCTCGAAGGACCTTCTGTGCGCGGTGGTGGGCGTGGAGGGCGCGCACGCGATCGAGGGCGACGTCTCGAAGGTGGCGGAGCTGTGGCGGCGCGGGGTGCGGTTCATGAGCCTGACCCACCTGGCCAACAACGAGCTCGGCGGCTCGTCGTTTCCGCTGATGGGGAACCGGGGCTTGACGAAGCTCGGCCGCGAGGTGCTGGACGCGATGGGCGAGGTGGGGATGAGCGTGGACCTGGCGCACGCCTCGCCGAGGACCTTGAAGGAGATCCTCGATCATCCGGGCGCGCGGCCCATGTGCTCGCACACCGGCGTCCGCGGCGCGGCGAGCATGTGGCGCAACCTCGGCGACGAGGACCTCGGGCGCATCGCGGACAAGGGCGGGGTGGTGGGGATCATCTTCGCCACCGTGTACCTGGGCGGGAAGACCTTCGACGACGTGGCGCGGCACGTGGCGCACGCGGTGTCGGTGATGGGCGAGGACGGCGTGGCGCTCGGCAGCGACTTCGACGGGATGGTGCCCTTGCCGAAGGGGATGCGGGACGTGCGGGATCTGCCCGCGCTCGCCGAGGTCATCTCCTCGAAGCTGCCGGAGCGCGTGGCGGAGAAGGTCCTCTTCGGCAACTGGCGGCGCTACTTCGCGGAGACCCTGGGGGCGCCGTCGAGAGCGAAATAGATGACGGCCCGTCGCCTTCGCGACATATTCCGCCGCCATGCGCACGCCCCTCGCGGTCCTCACCCTCCTCGTCTCCGCCTTCCTCTTCGGCGCATGCGGAGGACCGGACGCGGGCGGCTCCTGCAACACCACCGGCTTCGCCTGCGGCGACGATCGGACGGCGTTCGAGTGCGCGGACGGGAAGTGGCGCGCCATCCCCTGCCGGGGCCCCGCCGGCTGCGAGGTGGAGAGCAACCGCGTGACCTGTGACGTCACCCGCAACCAGGGCGGGGACGCGTGCGCCACCGTCAACGAGGGGCAGGGCATCTGCCACCCCAACGGCAGCGCCGTGCTCGAGTGCCGCAGCGGCGTGTTCGTCCAGACCGGCACCTGCGGGACCTGCACCGTGAGCGGCGAGCAGGTCATCTGCAACCCGTAGCCGAAGCCGCGCTACTGCGGCACGACGCCGCCTTCACCTGCATTGGGACGCTCCGGCTCCTGCGCCGCCTCGTCCTGATCCTGCTCCCCGGCCCCGCCGGTTCCCGCCGGCGTCTCCGAGTGCTGACCGAAGGTGCCCTGGCGCCCCGAGCCGTCGTTGCGCTCCATCTCGCGCGCGTCGCTCGGCGGCCGGTTCGCGTCGTCCGGTTGATTGCCGACCTGCTGCTCCTGCGCCCCCCGCACGCCCTCGTGGCCGCCGCCCCCGTACGCGTCCGTGTTCTCCTCGCGCATGCAGCCGCCGAAGACGAGGCCTGCCGCCGCGAGCCCGCACACCCAGAGCTTCTTCATGTCGCCCTCCTTCGCCATGACCTCAGGCAAAGGAGGGGACGGCCGGGCAGGTTCGCAATCTGCGGCCGGCCGCCTGACTGCTCCAGCGGCGGGCACCTATAGAGGATGCGTTACCCGCGCAGCGGGGCGAGGAACGACCGCAGCGCCTCGTTGAACGCGTCCGGCCGCTCGAGGTTCGGCAGGTGTCCGGCCCCGGGGATCACCTTCAGGGTCGAGCCCTTCACCAGGTCCGCCATCTCCTGCGCCTTCGCCAGCGGCGTGATGCCGTCGTGCTCGCCCACCACCACCAGCAGCGGCCCGGCGTAGCGGGCGAGGATGTCCCGCGCGTCCGTCCGCTCGCGCATGCCGCGGGTGGCGGCGGCGGCGGCCTCGGCGGAGGTCTGCGAGATCCAGCCGCGGATCCGCGCGTCGAGCTCCGGCTGCGGCGGCTGGGCGAGGAGCTTCTGCGGCATCGACTCCGCCAGCACCTGGATGCCGCGCGTTCCCAGCGCCTGCGCGGTCTCGCTGCGCTTCTGCTTGCCGGCCTCGTCGTCCGCGGACATCTGGGTGTCGCTGAGGACGAGCGCCCGGACCCGCGAAGGCTCCGTCCTCAAGAGGGCCAGCGCGACGTAGCCGCCCATCGACACGCCGCCCAGCGCCACCTCCTCGATGCCGAGGTGATCGAGCAGCGCCAGCGCGTCGTCCGCGAAGTCGCTCATCTGGACGGTGGCGCCCTGCGGATCCGCGCTGCTCCCTCCGAAGCCGCGCAGATCCGGGGCGATGATCCGCAGCTCGCCGCGGAAGGCCTCGAGCTGCGGCCGCCACTGCTCGGCGTGGAGGGGGAAGGCGTGGAGGAGGAGGAGGGGCGGGCCGTCACCCTCGTCGAGGAAGTGCAGCGTGCGACCGTCGCGATGGAACGTGGGCATGGCTCAGATCCACTCCTTGTAGCGGAACCAGACGACGAGGCCGATCGGCACCAGCACGACCGACGCGAGCATCAGCCAGAAGTATCCCGCCCCCTGCAGCTCGTGGAAGTTCTGTCCGAAGAACCCGGTGATGAACGACAGCGGCAGGAAGATGGTGGCGAAGATCGTGAGCTGCTTGGTGACGTCGTTGGTGCGGTTGGCGAGCACCGACAGCCAGGCCTCGCGCGCGGAGGTGAGCAGCTCGCGGGAGGCATCGAGCTGCTCGATGATCCGGATCAGGTGGTCGTAGACGTCCCGGAAGTACAGCGCGGTGCGCTCCTGCACGAGGCCGCTGCCCACGCCCGCGCCGCGTCTGGCCAGAAGGGCCAGCACGTCCCGCTGCGGCGAGAGCACGCGCCGTATCTCCACCGCCGCGCGCCGGAGCCGGGACATGTTGGGGAGGTGGCGGCCGTGCGCGTTCTCCACCACGTCCGCCTCGAGGTCTTCGATCGCCTCCTCGAGCGCCTCCACCACCGGGAAGTTCCCGTCCATCAGCGCGTCCGCGACCGTGTAGGCGATGAAGTCCACGCCGCGGCCGAAGAGGCCCTGGGGATCCGACGAGAGCCTGCGCCGGGCCTCCTCCATCACCGGCCGCGCGCCGCGGTGGACGGTGATGAGGAGGTCCGGGAAGAGGATGAAGTGGATCTCGCGCAGGTGAGGGGTGGTGGCGCTCTCGCCCTGGCCGAAGCCCTGGAGCACGAGGAAGGGGTGGTTCGGATACTCCTCGAGCTTCGGGCGCTGGCCGAGCTTGAGGCAGTCCTCGACCGCGAGCCGGTGGATGCCGTGCCGGACCCGCAGGACCTCCATCACCTCGGGGGTGGGATCGGTGACGTCGATCCAGCGCGGGCCCGCGCCGTCGTCCTGACCCAGGACGTCGTCCGACACGCGCAGCGTCCCGTCCTCGGCGAGCACCGTCACCGTGTGCATGAGACGGTGCTAGTCCACGGCAGGGCATAGGTCTAGACTCCGCGCCGGATGTCGGACGCACCCCCGGATTCATCACCCGCGCAGCTCGCGCCCAGGCTGGAGGAGGTCCTCCGATCCCTGCCGGATGCAGACTTCGCCCACCGCCTGCGTGAGGTCTACGAGGGCGCGGCGCGGACGATCCACCGCCTCGGCGACATGGACCTGCTCCGCTACGAGACGACCAGCGTCGAGGGCGCGCCGGACCTCTCGCTGTGGGAGGAGATGGCCCCGGTCATCCGCGACACCGTGGTGGACGTGAACGCGCTGCTCTCCACCGCCCGCCGGAACTTTCCACCGGTGCCGGCCGAGGGCGCGCTCGATCCGATGTACGCGGTGATCGAAGGCGGCGGCAGTGCGCCTCCCCCCTCGGCGATGCAGCGGCGGCAGTCCGAGGCGGCGAGCGTCATCCAGTCGTTCACGCAGGAGATGGCCGCGCAGATCAGCAGCCTCGGCGAGCGCATGCGCAGCCCGCAGGTGGTGGCGGATCGCTGGAACCTGCTCGCGGATCTGCAGGCCTTCAGAAGCCGCTTCCGCGAGCTCATCGGGGACCTCGTCTACGAGTCGATCAACGCCTTCGCCCACGTGACGCGGGCGGAGGTCGTCCCCTTCTGGCGCGAGGAGCTGGAGGCGGCGGTGGCGGTGCGTGCCGCGCTGGCAGACCTCTCCCGGCTGATGGTCGCGCGCGGCCGCGAAGCGGAGACCTGCGAGCCCGAGGACGTGCTCTGGCACGCGCAGAGGCTGGCACGGGACCTCGATGCGTTCGGACGGACGCCGGCCTACCGGAGCCTGCGCGCGCAGGACAAGCGGGTGTTGATCGAGTTCCGCCACGCGCTCGCGCAGCTCTGCAGCCGGCCGGGCCTGCCGCGCGCCGACCTGCTCGATCGGGTGGGGCCCTTCGCCGAGTTCGCCTCCGGCCTGCTGCGCGTCAACCAGCGGGAGATCCTCCTCGTCCACGACCGCGAGGTGCAGGCGGCGGTGGGCGTGCAGCTCGAGCAGGCCGAGGCGCTCTGGCAACAGCATCCGGAGGCCGCGCGCGGATCCTTCCTCGCGGCGGTGCGGCGCGCGCAGGCGCTCTATGGACGGGACGCCGCGCTGGACGTGTTCCTGCGCAAGGACCGCAAGGGCACGCTCGCCACGCTCGACCTTCCGGCCCTGCGCCCCGAGATGGACACGCTGCGCGAACTGCTCGCCGGCATCCCGATGGCATGAACAAGAAGCAAGTGACGGGGCCCAGGCCTCTCGCCGAGGCCGACCTCTCGCGGGTGCAGGCGGTGTTCACCGACGTAGACGGCACCCTCACCACAGCGGGCAAGCTGCAGAGCACGACGATCCGCGCCATCGAGGCGCTGCAGGACGCGGGGCTGAAGGTGGTCCTGGTAAGCGGCAGGCCGGCGGGGTGGGGCGACTGCTGGGCGCGGACGCTTCCGGTGGACGGGGTGATCGTGGAGAACGGCGGCCTCTACTTCGCGCGCGGCGAGGGAGAGGGCGAGAAGGCCCCGCTGCGGAAGGTCTATGCGCAGAGCGAGGACGAGCGCGCGCTCACCCGCCCGAGGCTCCTGCGCGAGGTCCGCCGGGCGATGAAGAAGGTCCCCGGCGCGCGGCTGTCGCAGGACAGCGCGTACACCGAGGTGGACGTCGCCATCGACTACAACGAGGAGGTCTCCCTGGGACCTGCGGCGGCGGACCTGCTCGAGCAGACGTTGCACGCGCGCGGGATCCAGGCGGTGCGATCCAACGTGCACGTGAACTGCTGGATCGGCTCGTTCGACAAGCTCTCCATGGTCGCGCGGTTCGTGGAAGAGGAGTGGGGCGGATCGCTGCGGAAGAAGGACCCGCGGTTCGTGTACGCGGGCGACTCGTTCAACGACGCCCCGCTGTTCGGCGCGTTCTCGCTCTCGGTGGGCGTGGCCAACGTGCGCGCGGTGCTCGATCGGATCGACCACCCGCCGGCGTTCATCACGAAGGGCCGTGAGGGCGCGGGGTTCCGTGAGCTCGCCCGCCAGGTGATCGAGGCCCGAAGGGGCCGCTGACGAAGGCTCACCGCGCGGCCGTTGTGCGGTATGTGGGGCGGCCTCATGTCCGTCCTCCGACTCGAGCTGCAGAAGGGCCTCGGCCGCCACCTCCGTGCAGGCCACCCGTGGGTGTTCCGGCGCGCGCTGGAGTCGCCGCCGCGCGTCCCCGCCGGCAGCGTCGTCGACCTCACCGAGAACGGCCGCTTCGTCGCGCGCGGCTACTACGACCCGCTCTCCGCGATCAGCGTGCGCGTGCTCACCCGCGACGAGCGCGAGCGCATCGACACCGCGTTCTTCGTCCGCCGCGTGAAGGCGGCCTGGGCGCAGCGCCAGGAGCTCATCGACCTCACCGACACCGACAGCTTCCGCCTCGTTCACGGCGAAGGCGACGGGCTGCCGGGCGTGGTGGTGGATCTCTACGCCGGCCACGCGGTGCTCAAGCTCTACAGCGCGGGGCTCACGCCGTACCGCGCGATGATCGTGGACGCGATAGCCCAGGCGGTGCCCGGCTTGAAGGGCGTGCTCGGGCGCGACGAGGTGGGGCGCGACGACGCGGACGACGACGAGGCCGCTCCCTCCGCGCGCGTGCTGCACGGAGAGAAGGCGCCGGAGCGGGTGGAGATCCTCGAGCGCGGCGCGAAGTTCTTCGTCGACCCGTGGCGGGGACAGAAGACGGGGTTCTTCCTCGACCAGCGCGAGAACCGCTTCCTCATCCGGAGGCTGGCGAAGGGGCGCGACGTCCTCAACTGCTTCGCCTTCAGCGGCGGCTTCTCCGTGAACGCCGCGCTGGGCGGCGCGAAGAGCGTGTTCAGCGTGGATCAGGACGCGGACGCGGTGGCGCTGGCGCGGGACAACTTCGAGCTCAATGGCCTGCCGCCGGAGAAGAGCGACTTCCTCGCCGCAGACGTGTTCGAGCTGCTCG
Source organism: uncultured Myxococcaceae bacterium (assembly GCA_964502265.1). Taxonomy (GTDB): domain Bacteria; phylum Myxococcota; class Myxococcia; order Myxococcales; family Myxococcaceae; genus JAFAFL01. The sequence goes on from CAZCWA010000083.1 coordinate 10,222, forward strand.
CCTCCTTCAAGAAGGAGGGGCGCACCTTCGATCTGCTGATCCTCGATCCGCCCGCGTTCGCGAAGAGCCAGAAGGCGGTGCAGGCGGCGATCGACGGGTACGCCTCGCTCAACCGGCAGGCGCTCGCGGTGCTGCGGCCGGGCGGCTTGCTGGCCACCGCGTCGTGCTCGGCGCGCGTGACCCCGGACGACTTCCTCGGCGCAGTGAAGGAGGCGTCGTTCAAGGCGGGCGTGGAGCTGTCGTTGGTGGAAGAGAGGTACCAACCGCCGGATCATCCGGTGCGGCTGCAATTTCCCGAGGGCCGCTACCTCAAGTTCCACGTCCTGCGCGCGGTGTAGCCGGCGCGTTCCGGGGGCGAATGTTGACGTGGGGACGCACCGCGCCCTATGAAGCGCGACGTTTCAAGGGCCGACCGGTTCCGCTCCCCAGGGACCACTCAAGGAGAGAAGTTCCCATGCGTTCTGTCAGTGTGCTGTTCGCGGCCGCCGCCGCCGTCTCCCTCCTGGCCTGCAACACCGGCCAGCCCACCACGTACCGGGTCGCCATCGACATGA
>CAZCWA010000083.1:10875-14271 GCA_964502265.1 uncultured Myxococcaceae bacterium
CTCCTGGCCTGCAACACCGGCCAGCCCACCACGTACCGGGTCGCCATCGACATGAGCCCGGTGCTCTCGCTCCCGAACACCTGCTACTCCAACAACGAGCTTCCCGCTGCCGACACGCGGCACATCCACACCAACCTCCGCAGCGAGTACGAGTGGGTGGTCTGGGACGGCGTGGACGGCAAGCAGTACCTCAGCATGGGTGAGGTGAACTTCCCCCTCGGCCACGCGATGGCGATCCAGCTCGGCCGGGATGAGGTGATCGAAGGCACCGACGGCCTCTTCGCCGGCACCCGGACCCAGACCCGCAACCCCGAGCAGGGCACGAACTACAGCTACGTCCGCACCCGCACCCTGACGGTGAACTGGGAGAACATGGGGACCTCGCCGAACGGCACGATCGACCTGGTGTCCAACTACGTGTGCAACAACTGCTCGCCGGGCGAGAGCGAGCTCCCGAACAACAAGAACTGCTCCACCCGTCTGACCTGGTCCGGTCGCCGGATCGACGTGGAGCGGATTGCCGGCCACGTGAACTAGTCTTCGCGGCGCCTTCGCGTCGAGAATGGATGGCCCGGGTCCCTGAAAGGTCCCGGGCCGTTTCATTTTCAGCCCCAGGAGCTTCGAGTCCCATGGTCGCACCCGGTCAGTTCCTCGAGAGGCCCACGCTGATCCCCGTCGGGGCGCAGGTGCTGGAGGGGCTCTCGCATCGGGGCGAACGAAGGCCCGGCGTGCTCATCCTCCCGCCCACGCCGGAGGAGGGCGGCTCGATGGATCACGTGGTCGCGGCCGAGGTCGCGTGGGCCGCGGCGACGAGGGGCTTTCCCACGCTGCGCTTCAACTACCGGGGCGTGGGCGCAAGCCAGGGCGCGCGTGGACGCGGCGCTGCGCTGGAGGAGGACGCGCTCGCTGCCCGCATGCTGCTCGAGGACAACCTCGGCGCGGACGCGGGGAGCGTCTATGTGGTGGCCATCGGCGGCAGCGCGCGGACCGCGTTGTGGCTGATGGAGCGGGAGGAAGGGCTCGCCGGCATGTGCTGGGTGAGCCCGGTGGAACTCTCCCCGGAGGACGTCTCGCGCGTTCGGGTGCCACTGCTGGTGCTGGTGGGGGCGGATGACCTGCGCCTGCCGAGGGTGACCTTCAGCCAGGCGGTGACGGAGGCGGGCGGCCGCTTCGAGCTGGTGCCGGGCGCTGATCAATCGTTCAGCAAGAGCCTCGTGCAGGTGGGCGGCTTCGTCGCCGAGCACCTTGGATCCAATCGATTCGTGGGACGTTCGTAGGGCCTTTCCTGGAGGCGCCATGCACGGTGGCATGAAGTGGGGGATGTGCGTCCGGTGGGGACTTCTCGCGGCGCTGGGCCTTGGCGCTCTCGCCGGGTGCAGCAAGCGCGGCGCGTCGGAGAGCGTGGAAGGGAAGCGTGTCCCCGGCGCGCTGGTGGTGGACTTCAAGGACGGCACCACCAAGGCACAGTTCGACGTCTGGGAGCGCGACTGGGGCATCGACCTCGAGCTGAACTCGATTGAAGGCGAGCGCAGCGGCATCACGCTCGCGCAGAACGTGGAGGCGGACGGCGCTTCGCTGGAGGCGCTGCTTGCGCGGATCAGGCAGCACCCCGAGGTGGAGGCCGCCGAGCCGCTCTACGTCTACGGCACCCGCTTCGCGCCCAACGATCCGCACTACGCGAAGCAGTGGAACCTCAAGCTCATCAACGCCGAGCGCGCCTGGGACACATCGCGCGGAAAGGGCGTGGTGGTGGCGGTGCTCGACACCGGCATCGCGTACGAGGACACCGACGAGTTCGCCCAGGTGCCGGACCTGAAGGGCGCGAAGTTCGTGAAGGGCTACGACTTCGTGAACGACGACGACGGCGCGCACGACGACCACGGGCACGGGACCCACGTGGCAGGGACGATCGCGCAGCGGACGCACAACGGGGAGGGCGTGGCGGGCGTGGCCTTCGAGGCGACGTTGATGCCGGTGAAGGTGCTCGACGCGTTCGGGGGCGGGACCTCCTCGGACATCGCGGACGCCATCCGCTGGGCGGCGGACAACGGGGCGCAGGTGATCAACATGTCGCTCGGCGGCGGGGCGCGCTCGGAGGTGATGGAGCGGGCGGTGAACTACGCGCGCGGCAAGGGGGTCACCATCGTCGCGGCGGCGGGTAACGCGGGACGCGGCGTGGTCGAGTTCCCCGCGGCGTATCCGGGCGTGATCGCGGTCTCTGCGGTCGGCCCTTCCGGCACGCTCGCGCCGTACTCCTCGTGGGGAGCGCAGATCGCCATCGCGGCGCCGGGCGGGGACAAGTCGCGCTCGGCGGATGACGGCGTGCTGCAGAACACGATCGATCCGCGGGACCCGAAGAAGAACGTCTACGCCGCCTACCAGGGCACGAGCATGGCCACCCCCCACGTGGCAGGGGTCGCGGCGCTGCTCATCTCGGCGGGGGCGCGGACACCGGAGGAGGTGGAGCAGGCGCTCTTCAAGGGCGCGAAGAAGGTCGCCGGCCAGAAGGAGAAGGACGACCGGTACGGGCACGGACTGCTCGACGCGGAGGGCGCGCTGGCGGCGCTGCCGGGCGGCTTCTTCGGCGGAATCAACTGGAGGCCGCTCTTCGCCGCGATGGCGCTGCTGGTGGTGGTGCTGCTGACCATTCGCGCGCGCGAGCGTCCGGGCTACCTCAACGTGCTCCTGCGGCCGTCGTTCCTCGCGCCGCTGCTGCTCTCCACCGTGGGCTTCTTCGTGCTCCGCTGGATGAGCCCGGGCGCGTCGGGCGGGACGATGGACACCCTCTGGGCCCACGCCGCGCTGCCCATCCCCGACTGGGAGCGGATCATCTTCGGCCGCGGGAAGCTGGCGAACCCGCTCTTCTACAGCGCGCTCATTCCGGCGGTGCTCTCCATCCTGGCCATTCGAGCGGTCTCGCTGCGGCCGGTGATCGCCGGGCTGAGCCTGGGCTTCGCGGGCTTCCTCGTCTACGCGGCGCTGGCGAAGGCGCCCGGACTGTCGTGGCTGCCCTTCCACTTCCTCGCGCTGCCCTGGCTGTTGGTGAACGCGGTGGTCTGCCTCTTCATCGCCCGAGCGATGCTGGTGAAGAACAAGGACGTGGCCATGGGGATCGCCCGATGAAGCTGACCGGGAAGATCGCCTTTCGCGACATCGACTTCGGCGTCTGGATCCTGCAGGGCGACGACGGGATGAACTACGAGATCGCCGGCGCGGATCGGAAGATCAAGAAGGAGGGCGCGCGCGTCGAGGTGGAGGGCGAGGTCGATGATCGCGCGGTGTCGGCGGCGATGATCGGCCCCATCCTGCGCGTGGTGCGGTACCGGTTCGTCTGAAGCTCAGGGCGAAGGGGAGGGCGGCGGCGGAAGTGGCGGCGGCGTCTCCAACACCGGCCGA
>CAZCWA010000084.1:0-14205 GCA_964502265.1 uncultured Myxococcaceae bacterium
TCGGACGATGCCTCAGCGTTACAAGCTTCCGAACGGCCTCACCGTCCTTTTCGAGCCACAGCATGCAGCCCGGGTTGCCGCCTTCCAGGTGTGGGTGCGGGTGGGAGGCGCAGACGAGCGGCCGGATCAGGCGGGCCTGGCGCATCTGCACGAGCACATGCTGTTCAAGGGCACGCCCACGCGGGGTCCGGGTGAGATCGCGCGGGCCATCGAGGCCAACGGCGGCGAGATCAACGCGTGGACCTCGTTCGACCAGACCGTCTACCACGTGGTGATCGCCTCGGCGTACGCGCGGCAGGGCCTGGAGATCCTCGGAGACGCGGTGAGGAACCCCACCTTCGATCCGGGCGAACTGCACCGCGAGATCGAGGTCGTGTGCGAGGAGATCAAGCGGAGCGCGGACTCCCCGTCGCGGCGCGCGTCGCGGGACCTGTTCGAGACCGCCTTCACCGCGCACAACTACCGGCGGCCGGTGCTCGGGTGGGAGGAGACGGTGCGCTCCTTCACCCGCGAGAAGGTCTGGGAGTTCTACACGCGCCACTACGCGCCGGAGAACATGGTGCTCACCGTCGTCGGCGACGTGCGGGAGGACGCGCTGCGCACGTGGGTCGAGGAGATCTTCGGCGGTGACTGGGGCCGCAGCTACACCGGCGAGGTGGCGCGCGCGCCGGAGCCCGAGCCGCAGGGACGCCGCTACCGCGTGCGCGAAGACGAGGTGAAGGAGGCGTACCTCAACCTCGCCTTCCCCATCCCGGACGTGCTGCACGAGGACACGCCCGCGCTGGACGTGCTGGCGATGATCGCCGGACAGGGGGACGCGTCGCGGCTGTCGCTGGAGGTGAAGCGCAAGCAGACGCTGGTCAACGACGTGCACGCGTGGGCCTACACGCCGAAGGACCCCGGGCTGTTCGCGGTGTCCCTGACCCTGCCGCCGGAGAAGCTCGAGCGCGCGGTGGAGGAGTCGGTGCGCATCCTGGCGGAGCTCGCCGCCGAGCCGGTGGACGCCTCGGAATTGCGCACGGTGCAGGCGCTGATCGAGAGCGAGAACGTCTACCAGCGCGAGACGGTGCAGGGGCTGGCGCGCAAGCTCGGCTACTACGAGGCCTCGGGCGGCGGCATCGAGCGCGAGGCGCGGTACTACGAGAAGGTCGCAGGCCTCACGCCAGAGGCCGTGCGCGACGTGGCGAGGAAGTACCTGCGCTTCGACCGCCTCGTCGGGACCGGGCTTCTGCCGAAGGGGACGAAGTTCGACGCGGAGGCGCTGGATGGGACCGTGAACCGGGCGCTGGCCTCTGCGCCCCGCACCGCCGCGGACCGGACCTCGAGGCCCTTGCCGCCCGCGCCGATGCGGGTGACGTCGCCGCTCGCCGCGAAGGGCGCCACCGGCAAGGTGGAGGTGCACACCCTCTCCTCCGGCGCGCGGGTGCTGGTGCGCGAGGAGAGCGCGGTGCCGCTGTTCGCGGTGCGGGCGGCGTTCCTCGGGGGCCTTCGCTACGAGACGCCGGAGACCAACGGGCTGAGCACGCTGCTCGCGCGCTGCTTCACGCGTGGGACGACCACCCACGGCGCGGAGGAGGTGAGCCACCTCGTGGACGAGATGCAGGGCGCGCTGGCGGCCACCGGCGGGCGCAACTCGTTCATGCTGCGCGGCGAGTTCCTCTCCCGTCACTTCGACCGGGCCTTCGCGCTCTTCTCGGACGTGCTGAGGAACCCCGCCTTCGCCGAGGAGGAGGTGGCCCGCGAGCGCGCGCTGGTGCTACAGGACGTGCTCACCCGCGAGGACAAGCCGGCGGGGCTGGCGATGGACCTCTTCGCGCAGACGCTGTTCGAGAAGCACCCCTACCGGATGCCGATGCTGGGGACGGCGAAGAGCGCGGGCGGTCTCGATCCGCAGGCCCTGCGCGACTACCACCGGAAGTGGATCGACCCCTCGAAGATGGTGCTCTCCGTCGTGGGCGACGTGCGGACAGACGAGGTGCTGCGACGGGCGGAGGAGGCGTTCGGCAAGAGGGCATCGCGCGGGGGTGAGGCGGCCCCCCAGGTGACGGACGAGGCGCCCCCCGCACAGGCGAGGCACGCGCGGCGGACCTTGCAGAAGGCGCAGAGCCACCTGGTGCTCGGCTTCCGCGGCGCACGGGTGGACGAGCCGTGGCGCAGATCGCTGGAGGTCCTCTCCACCGTGCTCTCCGGTCAGGGCGGCCGGCTCTTCGTGGAGCTGCGGGACAAGCGCTCCATGGCCTACAGCGTGTCGTCGTTTGCGGTGGAGGGTCTCGAGCGCGGTTGGTTCGCCGTCTACATGGGCACCAGCCCGGAGAAGGTGGACGACGCGCTGGAGGGAATCCGGGCGGAGCTGCGGCGGGTGCGGGACGAGCGCATCAGCGAGGACGAGCTCTCGCGCGCGCGGCGGCACCTGGTGGGCACCCACGAGATCGGCCTGCAGCGGAACGGCGCGCGCGCGTCGCTGCTGGCGCTGGAGTACCTCTACGGCCTGGGCTCCGAGTCGCTCCATCGCTACGCGCAGGAGATCGAGGCGGTGACCGCGGCGGACGTGCAGGAGGCGGCGCAGCGGGTGATCGACTTCGACCGCGAGGCGCTGGCGATCGTCGGCCCTTCCGCGGGCTGAAAACTGGCGAGGCCGTGGGGAGGATCCATGATGCGCGCCGATGAGCCCGACCGCCTCCGTCACCGCGTTCTATCTGGCCGCCCACTCGCAGAGCGGCACCACCGCGCCGCAGTCGCAGGGTGGCGCGCAGGCGCTGAGCCTCGCCTCGCCGCTCGGGTCGGACTCGGCCCCGCGGCGTCCGCGCATCGAGTGGGTCGCCCGCACCGCCCGGTGAGCCGGTGACGGCGCGCTTCGAGCGCCATCAGATCTACTGGGACGGCGAGTGCGGCCTGTGCCGGCACTTCGCCCAATGGGTGGAGCGGAAGGACGCCAAAGGGGTCCGCCGGTTCGACCTCGTGCCCTTCCAGGACGCGCCCGATCCGCCGATGGACCCCGCGCACCGGGAGGCGAACCGGCGCGCGGTCCACGTCTACACCCGTGACGGCAGGTGGCTCCGCGCCGGCCGGTCGGTGCTCTTCGTGCTCTCCCATCTGGGCCCGGGCTGGAAGGTGCTGGCCGCGGTGGGACGGATTCCGCCCTTCATCTGGATCGTCGAGCTGGGCTACGTGCTGGTCGCCCGCAACCGCGGCCTCGTCGCCCGCGCGGTGCTGCCGAAGAAGAAGTAGTGGCCCGCAGGCTCAGGCGCCCGCGGCCTCATCGGACGAAGACGCCGCCTCGCCCGCCTCCAGCGCCGGCAGGAGCACCCGCACGGTGGTCCCCCGGCCCACGTCGCTCTCCACCTCCAGCTTGCCGCCGGCGGCGGTGACGATGCCGTGGCAGAGGAAGAGCCCGAGCCCCGCGCCCTTCCCTTCGGCCTTGGTGGTGAAGAACGGATCGAAGATGCGGCGCCGCACGTCGTCCGGGATGCCCACCCCGTCGTCGGCGATGACGATCTCGATCCCTTCGTCCGCCCGGCGCACCGCCACCCGCAGCGACCCCGTGCCCGCGCCGCGCGCCTTGGCGGTGATCGCGTCCGCCGCGTTCATGAGGAGGTTCACGAAGAGCTGGGTGAGCTGCGCCGGATCGGCGAGGACCTCGGGCACCGGTTGCAGCTCGCGCACGACGCTGACCTGGTGACGGGTCTGAGGCTCGGTCAGCTTCAGCGCCTCGCCGAGCACGCGGGCCACGTCCACCCGCTCCAGCGGGCTCGCCCGCGGCTGCGAGAGGCTGCGGACCTGCACCACGACCTCCGCGATGCGGGCCGCGCCCTCGAGCGCCTCGTCCACCAGCGGCACCAGATCGTCGAGCTCGGCCTCCGCGTGCGGGGCCCCACCTGCGCGGACCGCCGGACGCGCCGCCTCGACCACCTCCGGCAGCCGCTGCCGGAGCATGCGGAGGTTCGCGCTCACCCACGCGAGCGGGTTGTTGATCTCGTGCGCCATGCCCGCCGAGAGCCGCCCCAGCGCGGCCAGCCGCTCGCGGTGCGCACGCGCCTCCGCGCGCTTGGCGATCCGGCTGTCCTCCAGCACGCGGTCGAGCACCTCCAGCAGGTGCTTCCACTCCATCGGCTTGGCCACGAAGGCGGCCGCGTCGATCGTCTCCGCCTGGGGGCTGGCGTCCCCCGACATCGCCACCACCGGGATGCGCGCCAGCGCGGGATCGCGGCGCTGCTCGGCGCGGAAGGACCAGCCGTCCATCCGCGGCATCCGCAGGTCGAGGAGGATGATGTCCGGCGGGTCCACGGCGCTGTCGTTGAGCCGCAGCAGCGCGGCCTGCCCGTCCTGGACGCCCTCGGAGAGGTAGCCGTGGACCTCCAGCAGCTCCACCAGGGTGTCGTTGATGTCCGGATCGTCGTCCACCACCAGGACGCGCGCGGGACGGCGGCCTTCCACGGGGCTCATGGCGCGTCCGCCTTCGCCTCGACCGGCCGGGCCCACATCACGCGCAGCAGCGGCGCCTCGATCCGCCCCACCGCCTGCCGTCCGACCAGCACACCCAACAGCTCCAACGCCTGTCCTTCCGAGAAGTCCGCGCCGAACGCCGCGTCCGGCGGGATGAACGCCCACAAGCTGTGTCCATCCACCGCCAGCAGCAACACGTCTGCCTCCGTCCGCCGCTCCAGGGTGCCCTGCACGTAGGCCGTGCGGCCGGCGAGCTTCTCCACCGCCGCGAGCTGGGCCAGATCCGCGCTCCCCGCCTCCAGCCGCAGGGACGGAGGCCACGCGCTCAGCGCCTCCTCGAACGAGCGGGGGGCACTCGACAGGGGCCGGGGTGCGCTCCCCCGGCGCCGCTGGATCTCCGCCTCGAGCCGCTTCACCGCGTCCGCGGCCGCCTCGGGGGAGACGATCGCGCAGCGCCGGGCGGCGTTGTACCGGTCGACGAGCGCGCCCTCGCCCAGGGACGTCAGCGCCTCGTCGCCCTCGGGGAGCGGAAGGGCTTCGCTGCAGGAGAGGAAGGCGTTGAGCGTGATCGACTCTTCCTCGGGCAGGAGCACGGGCTGTCCGTCGAGGTGGAGGCTGACCATCCCCAGCCCGCGCAGCGCCTGGGCCTCGAGCGTCACCCGCCCGCCCTCGGTCCGCGCGGTCGCGGTGCCCGGACCATCCGCGCGCTCCAGCAGGACCTCTCCGTCCACCGGCTCGCTCTGGCAGGGCTGCTCCAGCGACGACGCCACGCGCTCCACCCGCCGGCTCTCCACCTTCTGTCCGGTCTGCGCCAGGCCCACGATGCCGGTCACCAGCGCCGGCACCCCCAGGCCGAGCGCGACGATCCCCCATCCGGTGGCGGCATCGCGCGGCGCAGGCTCATAGCGACCATCGAGGCCGATGCGTCCCGACCGCGGCTGCTCCGAGAAGGCGTTGCGGAACGCGAGCAGGCCCGCGCCGCCCACGGTGCCGGTGACGCCCAGCGCGAAGGCGGGGCCGGCGGCCCGGGAGGTCGACTCGGTGATGTGGTCCTCCACCACCTCCTCCACGCGCTCCTTGCGGCAGAGGCTGTAGCGCTCGAAGCGGAGGACGAGGTGGGGCCACTTCGGCTCCACGCGCGCGAGCACGCCGCCCGGGCCAGCCGGCACCTCGCGCTCGAAGGTCTGGAGGACGGGGCCGCGCTCGGTGCGGGTCTCGCGGGTGATGCCGACGCAGCCCTGCAGGAGAACCGCCGGCAGCAGCGCCGCGGTGATCAGCGCGCGCCTCATCTCGCCTCCAGGAAGGTGCCCAGCTCCGGGCACTGCGCGAAGGTCTCTCCCGCGTCCGCGCACGCGGGCGCCACGCCGACGTCGATGCCGCTCTCTCGGACCAGGATCGCACGGCAATCGAGCATCCGATCCCGGGACGGGGTGCCGAAGGTGAACGCGTCGTCCCCGCAGCCGGTGCGCGCGCGCAGGGTCTCTTCGCAGCCGTCGCCTTCGGGGACCTGGGCGGGGACGCCGTCGCAGGTGCGCGCGAGGCAGACGCGCTGGAGAACGTCCCGGCAGACGGCGGCGTCCGGGGCCTCCGCGCCCTGGCACGCGAGCAGCGAGGCGAAGAGCGCCGCGATGGCCCCGGCGCGGGGGAGCGATGAGAAGAACGGCATTTCCCCGGATGGTACTCCGGCGGGATACAAACGGCCGCATGAACGGGAAGTGGACCTCTTTGACTGTCGAATTGCCTCGGGCGGAGGTGGACGCGCTCGAAGGCCTCCTGCACGCCGAGGGGGCATCCGGGCTGGAGCTGCGGGACGGAACCGGGCCCCTGATGCCGGGCGTGCGCGCGCCGGAAGCGGGTCAGGCGATCGTGGTGGCCTGGTTCGAAGGTGAGGACGGGGCGGGGGCGGCGAAGGGCGCGGTGGAGGCGCAGTTCACGGGCGCCCGCTGCAGCGTGGAGGCGGCGCCGGAGGAGGACTGGTCGCAGAGCTGGAAGCAGCACGTGCGCGCGGTGCACGTGGGCCGGCTGTGGGTGGGACCGCCCTGGCTTTCCGACAGCGCGCCGAAGGAGGCGGAGAAGCTGGTCATCGAGCCGAAGATGGCGTTCGGCACAGGCGATCACCCCACGACCTCGCTGTGCCTGGAGGCGGTGGACGCGTACCTCGCCGCACACCCCGGCGCGAGCGTGCTGGACGTGGGCACCGGCACCGGCGTGCTGGCGATCGCGGCGAAGCGGCTGGGCGCGTCGCGGGTGGTGGGCACCGACAACGACGAGGTGGCGGTGGAGCTGGCGCAGGAGAACGCGGAGCTCAACGGAACGCCCGGCGTCGAGCTGTCGAGCGCGGAGCTGACGGCGGTGGAGGGCACCTTCGATCTGGTGGTGGCGAACATCCTCGCCAACACGCTGGTGGAGCTGGCGCCGCTCATCGAGCCGAAGGTGAAGGACCGGCTGGTGCTCGCCGGCGTGCTGGTGCCGCAGCGCGAGCAGGTGGAGGCGGCGTACCTCGCGCGCGGGCTGCGGTCGGCGGGGGTGAAGATCGTGGGCGAGTGGATCCGCATCGACCTCGAGCGCCCGGGCCGCGCGTGATCCGCGTGCTGCTGCCGGTGCCGGAGGCTGCCTCGAACGAGCGCTTCCGGCTCGACGCGGCCACGCACGCGGAGCGCCACCACTACCTCGTGCACGTGCTGCGCGTTCGCGAGGGCCAGGCGGTGGAGGTGTTCGACGGACGCGGCCACGCATGGCCCGCCCGGGTGGAGAGCGCCACGGCGGAGCGGGTGGAGCTGTCCCTCGGCGCGCCGCGTGCGGAGTCGATGGCCGGGCGCCGCGTCACGATCGTCCAGGGCCTGCCGAAGGGCGACAAGCTCGAGTGGGTGATCGAGAAGGCGGTGGAGCTCGGCGCGCACGCGGTGTTGCCGGTCGAGTGCGCCCGATCGGTGGTGAAGCTCGACGCGCAAAGGGCGGCGAAGCGGGTGGAACGCTGGCGGAAGATCGCGGAGGAGGCCGCGCGTCAGAGCGGTCGCAGCGACGTGCCGGAGGTGCAGGACGTCATCCCCCTCTCGCGCCTGGCCACCGTGCTCGAGGAGGGCACGCGGGTGCTGGTGCTCGACGAAGAAGAGCGGACGAGGCGGCTCTCCGAGGCGCTCCCGGACGACGGGCAGATCCCGGTGGCCTTCGTGGTCGGACCCGAAGGGGGCCTCACCCGAGAAGAGGTGGCGCGCCTCATCTCCGAGGGCGGGGTGCCGGTGAGCCTGGGCGCGCTCATCCTCCGCACCGAGACCGCTGCCCTGGCGGCGCTGAGCGTGGTGCGGCACCGGGATGGGCTGCTCGGGTAGCGGGCGTCCTGACGGGCGCCGCCTGCTGCGCGCGCGATCAGGGCTCACCTTCTGCCGGCCATGTCTTCGATCCTCGCGTTCCTCGCAGTGGGTGTCGTGTTGGGGATGGCCTCGCGCCTCCTCGCGCCGGCCCTCCACGCGAAGGGCCCGGTTCCGCCCGTGACCCTCGCCGTGGCGGGCGCGCTGGTGGGTGGCTTCGTGGGCGCGTTCGGCGTGCGCCGGGAGACGGCTCTGACCCGGCTGGATCCGGGGACGATCCTGCTCTCGGCGGTGGGCGCGCTCATCGCGCTCGTCCTGCACGCGGCGGCGCTCTCCCGGCAACGGCACCCGCGGCGGCCGGGCATTCCCTGACCTGAAGCCCGTTCGCGCCCGCCGTGAAGGCAGGCGGGCGTGCCGTTTCTTGATCCCCCTCGGCGGCTGGGCGTTCATCCTGCTAATTCACAGCAGCAGCGGCGCCGGGCGTCGTGCGCGGGAGGACCTTTGACCACGAAGTGCATCCGCTGCGGAACCGAGCTGCCCCTGACGGGCGAGTGCGCGCGCTGCGCGGATGACGGGCGCACGCCTCCCCAGGGCATCCCGCGGATCCCCGAGCTGGACCTGCAGCTCGATCGCCGCACCCGACCCATGCCGCCGCCTCAGCTCCCGGGGATGCCGCCGCCTCCGCCGGCCGACTTCCTCAAGCCTCCGCGCACGCGCACCACCCCTGCCGCCGAGACGCTCGCCGCACACGACGCCCCCACCCGCGTCGGGCCCCTGCCCATCTCGCTTCCCGCGCGTTCCGCTCCGAAGTCGCCGCCGCCCCCTCCGCGCATGGGCTTCGCCGCCAAACGCTCCGACGAGCCCTTGCCGCTCCCGGACGAGGTGAGGAACGACCTCGGGCTGATCGAACCGGGCCTGCTCCAACCGCCCGCCCCCACGCCTCCGAACGCGGTCGCCGCCCGCACCGCCCCGAGCATCGCGCCCGCGGTGCAGCCGCTCACGCCCGCCAGGCCGGAGGCGCCCCGTCCGCCGCCCGAAGCGCTCCGCCCCCCCGCGCCCGCTCCTTCCGCTCCTCCCGTTGCGCCGCCGGCACGCCCCCAACCGGTGCGGTCCGCGGCGGTGCGGGAGGACGCGATCCACTTCCGGCGCGCCGCGCTCTGGCGCCGGCTGCTCGCGGGGACGGTGGACACCTCGGCGCTGGTGCTGCTCTCCGCCGGGTACCTCACCATCGCCGCCGGCGCCGCGGGGATCCGCCCCGGACCTGCGCCGAGCGGAGGGCTCGACCTGCTCGCGCACCTCCTCCACGCGTGGGCGCCGGTGCTGCTGCCGGGGGCCGGGGTGGCGCTCGCACTGGGCGTGGCCTACTCCGCGATCTTCGCCATGCTCCTCGGAGGCCGGAGCCCCGGGCGCTACCTCGCCGGCATCCGCCTCGTGGACGGCAGCGGCGCGCCGCCGGGCCCCATCCGTTCGGTGCTGCGGGCGGTGATCTCGGTGGGCTCGCTGGCGCTGCTGTGCGCGGGCTTCTGGCTCTCGCTGTTCGACCGCCGCGGGCAGACGCTGCACGACAAGCTCTGCGGAACGTTCGTCGTCCAGCCTTCACGCGGGACTCGGAGCGCGGGCGGAACCTAGTATCCTCCCCCGCTCATGGCCGCCCGGCTCGCCGAACAGCTCGTCTCGCGTGGGCTCCTCACCGCCAGCTCGGTGGAGGAGGCGCAGCGGCGGAGGGCCAGCTACGGCGGAGGGCTGGACACCGCACTGCTCGAGCTCGATGCGCTCGGCGAGCCTGCGCTGCTCGCGGCCTGCGCGGACGCGTCCGGCCTGCGCGCGGTGAACCTCGCGGACTTCGAGCCCAACCGGGAGATGTCACGCTTCGTCCCCGCCAACGTGGCCGAGCGCCTGGCGGTGGTGCCGCTCTCGGAGGTCAACGGCGTGCTGCACGTGGCCTGCGCCTACCCGCCGCCGCTGCGCGATCTCGAGGAGGTCTCGCTGCTGCTCGGGCGCAAGCTCGAGCTGTGGGTCGCCCTCGAGGTCCGCGTGCGCGACTGGATCGCCGCCGTCTACCACGCGCCCTTGCCGGCCCGTTTCGCCGTGCTGCTCGCGCGGCTGGATCCCTCCCGCGCGCCTCTTCGCCGTCCGCCGCCCGCTCCGTCCGAAGCCCCGACCGAGGAAGACGTGCCCTTCGGCGAGGTGGTGGTCTTCCCCTCCCCCGCCGCCCCTCAGCGCATCGAGACCCCGCCGCCGCAGGGGGACCTTCCGGTGCCTCCGGTGGGCGAGCTCGAGGCCGCGCCGAGGCCCATCCCGACCGACCTTCCGCCGAGCCCGGAGGCGCCGCCGGAGTGGACGCTGGAGGACGCGCGCGAGGCGCTGGGGCACGCTGCGGATCGCGATCAGATCATCTGGGTCGCGCTGCAGTTCGCGCGGCGCACCTTCGAGTTCACCGCCGCCTTCGCGGTCGTGCGCGGCGCGGCGGTGGGCTGGGCCGCCGAAGGTCCGCACGCAGAAGCGTTCAAGGCCACGCCGCCCACCATCCCGCTGGATGCGCCGTCTCTCTTCCGCACCGTGGCGGTGACCCGGGGCGGGTACCTGGGCCCGCCGCCCGCGGACGTGAACACGGGGTCGTTCCTCGCGCAGCTCGGGCGGGCGCCGCGGACCGTGTTCCTCTTCCCCGTCGAGGTGAACGGGCGCGTGGTGTGCCTCGTCTACGCGGATCCGGGAGCGCGCGCGGCGAGCCAGCGCCGGCTCTCGGAGGTCGTCCTCCTCTGCCAGGAGCTCAGCGGCGCGTTCGCCCGCGTCATCCTCCACCGCAAGCAGCAGTACGCCTCCCGGCTTCCCGCGGGCTCGCTCGAAGAGGCCGCCGCGCAGGTCATGGGCTGGAGTCCGAGAGCGCAGGGCGAACTCGTCACCTGGGGCCGCGCTGCGTCGATGGCGGCACCGGTGGTGGACGTGGCCCGGCGCGCGCCCGCGGACTTCACGCCCCTGCTGCGCCGGCTGACCGGCCCGGACGCCACCGCGCGCGCCGCCGCCGTGGCCGAGCTCGCGCGGACCCCGGAGGCCTCGGCGCGCTTTCTCGCCTCACAGTTCCCCGGCCCCACCGCCTGGTCGCGTCTGGCCGTGGCCGAGCTTCCCGAGCCCGAAGAGCTGGGTCCCGTGCCCGCCGCGCTCTCCCGGCTCGGTCGCGCCGGCGCCGCAGCCCTGGCGCCCCTGCTCGACTCGCACGACCTGGACGTCCGCTACTTCGCGCTGCTCACCGCGGGGAACCTCCCCTTTGCCGAGCTGGTGGGTGGCGTGCTGCGCGGGCTGTTCGATCCGGAGCCGGAGATCGCCTCGGCGGCGCGTGCGGCGGCGGGCGCGCTGCGTCGGGTACCGAGGTTCGCCCTCTCGATGCGCGATTTGCGGCAGGAGCTGGCCAGCGCGGACACCGTGCGGCGGTGCCTCGCGGCGAGGGCGCTCGGGGTGCTGCGCGATCGGGACTCGGTGGAGGCGCTGACGAACCTCACCGGCTCGGACGACGGGGCGTGCGCGGAGGCCGCGGCGGAGGCGCTGGCGGAGATCACCGGCCAGCACTTCGGTCCGGATCAGCACGCGTGGACGCGCTGGTGGGCGGAGCACCGCACCCGCTCTCGCAGCGAGTGGCTGGTGGCCGCGCTGCGGCATCCCGAGGTGACGGTCCGGCTGCGTGCATTGGGTGAGCTGGCCTCGGCGCTCAACGACGGGCTCGGCTACGACCCGGATGCGCCGGCGCCGGTGCGGGAGCGCGCGGTGCAACGTTGGGAGGCTGCGGTGCGCCACGACCCGAGGCTGCGAAGGCTCGACTGACTACGGCGTGGGGATACCGGTGGCGGGGCTGCGGATGAAGTCGTTCCCCGCCGAATGGCACTCGCCGCAGAAGTTGCCCGTGCCCTCGAAGAACTGAGCCGGCGCATGGTCGGGAAGCTGGGCCTGGAAGAAGTTCCAGACACCCGCCTGGGTCTTCACCATTGCCGAGTGCCCGAACACCGCCTCGCCGTCCGCCGTGTAGACCTCCAGCACCGCGATGCTCCCGTTGGGATGCACGGTGGCGTTGGCGTTCATCGAAGTCGCGAGCGCGGGGTTCACGAAGACCCGGCCGAGGACGCCACCGTGGCTCAGGTTGACCGCGTGCGCGTCCGCCTGGCTGGGGAAGGCGCGGAACCCGTCGTCCTGGAGGAACTGCCGGATGCCCTCCTCCGATGCGTCGAAGGTGATGCCGCCGTCGTCCGTCCCGCCATCTTCGCCACCATCCAGGCCGCCGTCTTCGCCGCCATCTTCGCCGCCGTCGGTGGTGCCGCCGTCGTCCTGCCCAGCGTCGCCTCGCAGCACGGGCGTTCCCGGATCGCCGCCCACCGCCGGATGACGGATGCCGGGCGGGAACCCGGACTCCGGATCGCTGGAGCAGGCAACGGCGAAGGCGACGAGGGAGAGGACGAACAGGATTCGGCGCATGACGCGGAATCTACACCCGTCCGTGCGGCACACCCGTTTCCGGCCACCTCCTGCTTGCGCGCCGATGCCAGAACCGGAACGTTCGATCTCATGACGCGCGTTCTCTGCATCACCGTTCTGCTGCTTGTCGCTGCGGGCGCAGCCTCGGCCCAACCCGCGAGGACGACGCCCGTTCCCCGTGCGCTGCCGGACGCGAACTCGGGGCTCTACCTGCCGCGTGTGGACCGGATGGACGGCGTGCTCGCCTTCATGGCGCGCGCCGGAGAGCGCTCGGTGATGTTGCGCGCCTCCACCTGGTTCGGGGACGCGCACCCGCTGCTCCCGGTGGACTTCTCGCAGCCGAAGTCGCTCGCGGATGCGGGGATCGCAACGGACGCGCCGGTGACGATCAGCACGCGCAAGGACGGTCGGATGACCTGCCACGGCCTGAGCGATGCGAAGCGCTTCGACGAACGGGTGCGCGCGCGGACCGAGCTGATGGGCAAGCCGTGGGAGGGCAAGGTCTCGGGCCTCTCCGCGGTGGGAAGCGTGCGCGAGAACGGGTCCCTGTCTGCCGGCGTGGTGCGCCGCGGAAACGTGGCCTGCGTGGTCTCGTCGCGCGCCGATGCCCGGCCGCTCCTGGCACTCGCGGCGAACGCCACCGGGAGGGCGCCCGCGCGCGGTGCGTGGACGCTGATCGGCGGTCTGCCCGGCGAGGTCTACTTCGTCTCCGGCGACATGGCGGTGGGGGCGACGGGCGATGGCAACGGGCTCCGGCTGGAGGGACGTTCCCGCCGCGACATCGGGGTGCCGTCGCTCATCTCCGGCGCGACCACGCCCTACGCGACCTTCACGCCGGACGGTCTCGGCGTGGTGCGCGCCACAGTACGGCCGGACGAGGTGGCCGGTGCGGTGAGGGGCCTTCTGCGCCCGGTGGGCAGTGCCTGCGCTGCGTGTCCTCGCGAGGTTCTCTCGTCGCTGGAGCGCACCCTGCCGCCGCTTCTCACCGGACGGGTGGCGGTGTCGCTGCACACGGCGCAGGTCCGCGGGAGCTTGCGCTCGGAGGCCGACCGCTACTTCGCGGCGCGTCACGTCTGGCTGGCGGAGGTGAAGGACGGCGCGGCGGTGAACAAGGCGCTCGCGTCCTTGGAGCGCGTGCCGGGGGCGCAGGTCGCCGACGAGACCTGGACGGTGCCGATGGACGGCGGCCGTTCGGTCCAGGTGGGCGTGCGCGGAGGGCACCTCTTCCTCTCCAACGACGGGGCGGCGCTCCAGGCGGCACTCGCAGCCCTGCCGGGGAAAGGCGGGAAGCTCACGCGCGGGATGGAGGTGACGATCGATCCCCAGCGGATGCAGCGGACCCTCTCGCAGGTGTCTTTGCTGGACGTGATCGGACAGCAGGAGCTCGCCGGCCTGCTCGCGCTGAGCACGGAGCTGGGGCCGGTGCTGCAGGTCGCGTCTTCGCTGACGGGGTGGGCCTCCACCGAGAAGGGCGGAGGGCAGCGGTTCGGGGCGTGGTTGACGCTCCGCCCTCCTGAATAGATAACGCGACCCATGTCCGACACCACCCAGGTCGATCCGCTGCGCGCACGTCTCGAGGCCCTCGAAAAGCAGGCCGAGCTCGGCGGCGGCGAGGAGCGCATCGCCAAGCAGCACGAAGCGGGGAAGCTCACGGCCCGCGAGCGCATCGATCTGCTGCTCGATCCCGGCTCCTTCACCGAGCTGGACAAGTTCGTCACCCACCGCGCCACCGACTTCGGGATGGGCAACAAGAAGATCCCCGGCGACGGCGTGGTGACCGGCTACGGCACCGTGGAGGGCCGCAAGGTCTTCGTCTTCGCGCAGGACTTCACCGTCTTCGGCGGCTCGCTGTCGATGGCCTACGCCCAGAAGATCTGCAAGATCATGGACCTCGCCACGCGGGTGGGCGCGCCGGTGATCGGCCTCAACGACTCGGGCGGCGCGCGCATCCAGGAGGGCGTGGAGAGCCTCGCCGGCTACGCGGACATCTTCC
>CAZCWA010000085.1:0-14086 GCA_964502265.1 uncultured Myxococcaceae bacterium
GGCACGCTCGGCGCGGAGGTGGCCGATGAAGAGGTCGAGCAGTCCGTCCATGCGCGCTGGGTTCCAGACGCTACAGGCCGGTTGCCCGCGCGCAAGAATCCGCCCTACTTCGGTCCGCCCAACGCGCCGAGGAAGCAGCCCACCACCTCGTCGCACTCCCTTGCGAGACAGTCGCGCGCCGCCTCCACCGCGGACTCCACGAACAGCTCGGTCCCGTTGGTCGGAGCGCAGATCCCGGCCGTGAACGCGTTCGCGCACGCGGTGCGGCGGGCGGTGCATTCGGTCCGGAAGGCGTCGTCCGCAGGCCGAGTTCCCGCCGACTGCGCCGCTCCGGTGAAGCACGCGTCCTCGTTCGCCGCGCAGTCCGTCGTGAGGCACGAGAGCAGGTCCTCGCGGACGCCCTCCCGGTAGAGCACCGCCCTCGCCGTGCAGCGTGCGGTGTCGCACGCGTCGTGGGTGTCGTTGGGCGCGCAGCCGGTCTGATGCGCGCAGAGGTCCGCGCAGTACGCCACCTCCGGCCCCACGCCCGCGTCCCCGGTGTCGCCACCGTCCGCCATCACGCCCGCGTCGTGGCCGCCATCGTCCGGGAGGGTGATCCCCGCGTCCGACTCGGGCGGGGTGGAGCCGCTGCAGGCGGAGAGGAAGGCCAGGAGCACGAGGCAGGAGCGGGTCGGACGGGGCATGGCGCGCTCCTCTACCGACGACCCGTCCGATGCGCAAATCCCGGCCTGACGCGGTGAGACTATTGAAAGAACGACATACCTCCTGCCCTTCTGGGCATGGCGCCGTGCCCATCCACCCGCAGCGCCGTGCCCACCTACCCGTGGCGCAGTGCTCATCCACCCGCGGCGCGGTGCTCATCCTCTCGTGGCCGGGTGCTCATCTTCCCGCGGCGGGGTGCCCATCCACCCTCAGCGCGGCGCTCATCCACCCTCAGCGCCGTGCTCATCCACACGCGGCGCGGTGCTCATCCACCCGTGGCCGGGTGCTCATCCTCCCGTGCGCGGTGCCCATCCACTGTGGCGGGGTGCGCATCCACTCGTGGCGCGCCGCTCATCCGCCCGTGCGCGGTGCCCATCCACTGTGGCGCGGCGCCAAGCCACCCGATCCCCGGGCGCTCATCCACCTGTCGGTCTTCAGCCTCACGGGACCGGCTCAAGCGGTTCTCGCCAGGATCAGGGCCCCCGAATCACCAACCTCATGGGACCACCTGCGTGTCAGCAGAGGACGAGACAGCCCCGAGTCATCGACCGGTCACTCCACCTGTCCTCTTGTGCAATCCGCACCTCCGGCCGGCCCAGGACATGCCTGTCTGGGACACCACTTCGGGGTGTCACAGAAGCCCGCGTAATCACTCGAAAATACGCGAGTTTGTGACACCGCCACTTGGTGCCCCAGACAGCCCACTTCCTCATCGCGCGCCGGCGGCCCATCGGTGCCGATCCAATCCGTGGGAGGGAGCGCCTCCACCCGAGCCCCATTAGCTGCGAAAATGGCATCGAAAATGCCCGTGATATCGGGCGGAAACCCTCTCCCGTCCAAGCGCCCGAGAGCCAGCTCGCTCGGGAGGACGCATGAACTGGAAGCGCGTGGAGTGGGAGCGGAAGCGTGAACGCGAGGCGCGCAAGGCGCCGGTAGCGCTTCCCCCTCCGGTGAAGGCGGCGAAGCAGGTCCGCCGAGCCGGCTGCGTCATCCGCCGCAAGCGCCGGTAGCCGCGGCGCCGGTGCGACTCAATCCAGCTTGCCCTTCCCCTCGCGCAGGACCTCGAGCTGCTCCTGGAGCAGGGACACCACTGTGGACGGCTCGTTCTGCATCACGCCGGCGTCGAGGATGAGGTCCAGGGCGTGGCCGAGCTCGTCCTTGATGTCCCTCGCGGAGAGCAGGACGTTGCCCTCCCGGTCGGTGGCGGAGGTGGTGACCACGGGGCGGCCGAGCTCGCGCGCGAGTGCCCGGGCGAACCCGCTGTCCGGCACCCGGATGCCGACCTGCTTCTGCTTCGTCTGCATGATGTCCGGCACGGCCCGGGTGGCGTTGAGGATGAAGGTGAACGCGCCCGGGGTGAGCTGCTTCATGGTGCGGTACGCGAAGTTCGAGACGTGCGCGTACTTCGCCACGTCGGAGAGATCCGGGCAGAGGAACGCGAGCGGCTTTCTGCGGTCGCGTCCCTTCAGCGCGTAGAGCTTGTCGATCGCCTTGCGCGAGGTGAGGTCGCAGCCGATGCCGAAGTAGGTGTCGGTCGGGTAGGCGATGAGGCCGCCGGCCTCGAGGAGGTCCACCGCTCGGCGGACGTGCCGCGGGTTCGGGTGGTCGGGGTCGATCTCGAGGATGGGTGCGGCCATGGCGCGGCGCCTATACCTCGCCCCCGCTAGAAGGTGTAGCCCACCGAGAGCAGCGGCACGGTGGGGACGGCGGCCACGTAGTAGTAGAGGACGCCGCCGCGCGGCTGATCGAGGCTCCCGGCGTAGCCCGCCACGGGCAGCTTCACCGCCACCGTCAGCCCGTTCGACCACACCATCCGGACGCCGGCCACCAGCCCTCCGGCGAGCGCGTTCACCGGCGCGGTCCGCAGCAGCGTCAGGTGCGGTCCCACGTCCAGCGTGAGCCGGGTCCGGGTGGTCTCGCGCAGGGGCAGCGCCACTCCACCCATCAGGAACCCGGAGAGCACGAAGCCCGCATCCGGCGCAAACGCGCTCCCAATCCCGGTGAGCTGCGTGGCGAAGGCGCCGTAGAAGAGGTCCCCCAGCTCCGCGTCCACGGTCAGGGTGGCGTTGAGGCCGAGGTGGAGGCCGACGCCGGCCGGCCGCGGCTCGAAGCGCGTGGGCAGGATCGTCTCGCCCCCGGCGGCGTGCTCGGCCTGAGCGGCGGGCGGGACTTCCGGCGCGGCGGCGGCGCCCTGCAGGAGCACGAAGACGAGGACCGCGTTCATGGGCCCGCTTCTTAGCGCGCAAACGGGTCTGCCGCGCGGCAACGAACTGTGCGCATGCTCCCGCGCATGTCCCCTCTTCTTGCTCGAGTGGCCAAGGTCTCCCTCCTCCTGTCCCTGGTCGCGGGCTGCGCCCAGGTGACCACGCCCATCGGCGATGCGCCGAAGGATGGGGCCCGCATCGCGGAGGCGCCCGCGCTCGCGCACTACCTCGGCGCGCTGGACGGATCCGACGGGATGACGGTGGGCGACCTCTTCGATCCCGACCGCGCCCTCACCTTCTCCGCCCCGCCCACGCCCGGAGACCTCCACCTGCGGCAGCGCGCCTCGAACCCGGCCGCAGCGACGGACGCGAGGACCTTGAGGGTGCTCACGTACAACGTGGCGCTGCTCGACGCGAAGCTGTTCGGGCTCATCCCCTACACCGCCACCCCGGACCTCGAACTGCGCGCGCCGGTGCTCTTCGACCTCGTGCTCGAGGCGGGCCACGACGTCCTTCTCCTCCAGGAGGTGTGGCGCCCCGAGGACCTCGAGCGCCTGCGCGAGGCGGCGCAGCGGCACGGCTACTGGATCGCCACCAGCGACCGGAAGGGCATGACCGACGGGCTGGCGATCGCGGTGAAGCAGTCGGTGTCCCCGGGCCCCACCGAGGTGGGCTTTGCCTCCTACGATCAGCCCTCGGCGAACCTCGAGTTCTTCCCCGCCCCCGGCCTCAACCGCGGCTTCGTCTACGCGCGCTTCGAGGTGGAAGGGGTGGGCCCGGTGGTGGTCTACGACACCCACGCCTCCGCCTTCCCCGAGTCCTTCCGGGACCGGATGAGCAACGTGCGGCAGCTCGCGCTCCACGCGGCGGCGCGGCCCGCGGACGAAGTGGTGATCATCGGCGGCGACCTCAACGGCGGCTCGTACTACCGGAGCAACGACTGGACGCTCCCGGACGGCACCGTGCAGAGCCTCTGGTTCGCCAACACCCTCTCCTACGCGCTGATGCTGCACTACGCGGACGCGGTGGACCTGGCCATCCGCGGCGCGCCTTCGGACGAGGCGGCGCTCGGCGACATCACCTTCGGCGACACGGTGCCGGAGGTGATGGACGAGGCCTGGTGCGCGCGCACGCCCGACACCGTCTTCACCGCCACCGACTGCAACAGCCTCTACCGCGAGCAGTACGAGGGCACCGAGTTCCCCGCCCGCATGGACCTGATCTTCGCCCGCGATCCGGAGGGGCGGGTGCACGTGGCGGACGCGCAGCTCGCCTTCGTGGAGCCGGTCCCATACGGCGACAAGCGCCGCGTGCTCAGCGATCACTACGGCCAGTCGGTGACGCTGCGCATCGCGCCGCGGCGGTGAAGCGCGCGGCTCAGTGCCCGCCGGGGGCACCCTGCGTGGCGTTCGCGGCGGCGGGGGCGGAGTGGGTCTCGCCCACCCGCTGCAGCGCGCGGCGCACCAGCACCGGGCCGATGAGCTGCTGCACGGTGACCATGGCGATGATCAGCACCTCCACCTCGGGGCCGAAGGTGGGGAAGGTGCGCGCCAGCAGCGCCGCGAGCCCGAAGGTCACCCCCGCCTGGCTGATGAGGCCCATCCACAGATACTGGCGCACCTGGGGCTCGTCCGGCGGCGAGAAGCGGCGGCAGGCGAAGTAGATCGCCACCCCGCGCAGCGCCACCAGCCCGAGCGCGATGAGGCCGACCTCGGTCAGGGTCCCGAGGTTCAGCCCGGCGCCGGCGACGGCGAAGAAGAGTCCGAACACCGGCAGGCCCGCGTACTGCGCCGCGCCGTGGAGCTTGTGGGCCTGGGGCTCGTCGAGGTTCGCGATCGCTGCGCCCGCCGCGAGGGAGAGGAGCAACGGGGAGAGGTGCATCTGCAGGCCGGCCTCGGCGGAGACGAAGCAGACCGCGACGATGAACAGCGGGAGCTCGCGCCGTACCTTGCGCAGGTAGACGAGCATCGCCACCCCGAGCAACCCGCCGACGAGGATGGACCCGAAGAGCTCCCAGCCCACCGTCCCCAGCAGCGCCCCCGGATCGAAGCCGCCGCCGAAGGTTGCGCGCAGCGCGCCGACCGCCACCGCGAAGAGCAGCAGGACCACGAGGTCGCCGATGATCACGAAGGCCATCAGGAACTCGGTGAACGGCCCGCGCGCCCCCGTCTCCTGAACGATGGCGATGGTCACCGTGGGCGAGAAGGAGACGATCACCGAGGCGATCACCGCCGCCAGCGCGATCGTCTGGGGCCAGTCCATCCCCTCCATGAAGTCGAGGAAGGGTTTGAGCGCCACCAGCGCCGCGGCGATGGTGACGAACACTGCCGCGGAGACGATGAGGCACAGCACCGTCACCTTGAGGCCCACCCGTCGGATGAGCCCGAGCTGAAGCTCCGTCCCCGCCATCAGGGCGATGAGGCTCACCGCGAGGCCGCGCACCAGGTCGAGCCCGGTCACCGCCTCGGTGGAGATGAAGCGCAGCGCGTACGGCCCCACCACGATGCCGATCAGCAGGTAGCCGGTCAGCTTGGGCAGGCCCACGCTCCCCGCCAGCCTGCCTGCGAAGATCGCAGAGAGCAGCAGCGCGCCGCCGGCGAAGGTCACCGGCGTCCCCTGCTCCACCCGCAGGAGCCCCAGCGCGCTCACCCCGCCGAGCACGAGCATCAGAAGGCCCAGCCGCAACAGCGCCGGCTTCACGCGCCCACCTCCGGCTGGGTGGGGTCGGGCAGCGTGGGCGCCCCGAGGCTGCGGTGGAAGGTGCGCGAGCCGATCACCTCGTTGACCACCGCGGCGATCACCCCCACGTTGAAGATGAGCTGCGAGGTCTGGCCACCCACCAGGACGAGGTACTCGATGAGCACGCACATCGAGACGCCGCCCTGGGCGATGAGCGCGTAGCCGGGTTCGGGCGGGAGCGGGAGGGCGCCGTCCGCCGCGCGCGTGGCGAGCCTTCCGCCCCAGAGCTTGCCCAGGAACCGCAGGGCCACGAACACCGGGAGGATGAGCCAGGCGAACCAGTCGCCCACGGTGAGGTGCGCGCCCACCAGGAAGAGCAGCGCGAGGTAGACCGGGCGCTCGGTCCGGGCCAGCGCGCGCGAGGCCTGCGCCACCGCCCGCCCGCCGATGAAGGCCAGGGTCACCCCGCAGGCGAAGCCGGCGATCAGCGCCGAGACCTTGAGGAACGCGGCCGCGCCGGAGACGAGGCCCACCGCGCCGAGGAGGATCGCCGTCAATTCCGCGCCGCGCGCGTCGTGGATGAGGAAGGCGGTGAGCGCGCCGCAGAAGATGCCGATGAGGACGGCGAGGAGCACCAGGCTCACCGCCATGGACAAGGCCGGGCCGGCGCCCAGCACCAGCGCCACCGCCAGCACCGCGACCCCGGTGAGGTCGTCGAGCGTGGCCACCAGCGAGATGCCCAGCCCGCGCGTGCGGTCCAGCCGTCCGCTGCGGAACCAGAGCACCGCAAAGTGGCTGGAGGAGACCGAGGCCGCCCCGCCCAGCACCGCCGCCGCGCCCAGCGCCACCGGGAGCGAGACGGTGGTGCCGGCGAGCAGGACCACCGCCATCGGCAGCGCCACCGCGAGGAACGCCGCGCCGCTCTGGGCGGCCGAGGCCAGCCAGATCCGCCCGGAGAGCGCCCTCAGGAGCTGGGGCTCGAGGTTGAGGCCCACCAAAAGGCCGGCCAGGCCCAGGCCCAGGGCGAGGATGGGACGGGCGCCCTGCAGCTCTTCTGCGCCCAGGAGCCCCGCCGCCCCCGGCCCGAGCACCGCGCCGAGCACGAGGAAGATGAGCCCGCTGGCCGCGAGCTGCGCGAGGTTGAAGAAGCGCCCCGCCTGCAGCAGCCGCTGGTTCGACGCCAGCACGGAGAGCGTGGCCACCGCGATGAAGACGAGCAGCGTCCCCACGCGCTATCCCCCGAGCGTGCGCGGATCCGCGGCGAGGACGGGGAGCGCCACCACCCGGCCCATCGGCGGGTCGTCCGCGTCCATCTCCAGTTGGACCCGGCTCACCAGCCGGTGCGCCTCCTGGGAGTCCGAGGTGGAGAGGAAGCTGAGGGCGATGAGCCGGTCCTCGTCGGCGCCGAGCGCGAGGCTCTTGAGGCCCCCGAAGATCGGCACCTCCGCCGACAGCACCGCCGCCGCGGAGCGGGCGCGCAGGACCACCGGCTCTCCGAGCCCGAACTGGCGGAAGCGCGCCACCGCCTTCTCCGCGAGGTCGACGTGGTTGAGCAGGGCGACGAGCAGGTGCACCCGTCCCCCATAGTCCGAAAATGCCGCTGCTCAAAGACGAACGCCCGCCCCCGCCGGTGATGACCGGAAGGGACGGGCGTCCAGAACCTGTGGGTCGTGCGACGGACCCTACTCGGACTTGGGGGGCTCGCCGCCGCCGCCGCCCTGGGCCGCCGCCGCAGCCGCTGCTGCCGCCGCCGCCTCGCGCGCCGCGCGCTTGCCCTCTTCGATGAGCTTCTTCACCTTCTGCCCACCCTTGCGGCCGATCTCCTCGTAGAAGGAGGCCCCGCGGGTCGCCTTCACGCGATCCCCGCCCTTCTTGCCGATCTCCTCGTAGAACTTCGCGCCGCGCTCGGCCTTCACCGTCTCGCCGCCCTTGCGCCCAATCTCCTCGTAGAACGCGCGGCCGCGCTCCGCCTTCACCGTCGCGCCGCCCTTGCGGCCGATGGTCTCGTAGAACTCGCGGCCGCGCTCGTTGCGGACGGTCTCTCCGCCCTTGCGCCCGGCCTCGGCGACCGTCATCGCGCCCTTGTTGTCCTTGTCGTCGCTCATCTCGAAATCCTCCTGGTCAACCTGCCCCTCGCTCCCTCTGCAGGAAAACTTGGTCCGGGTGACTCCCCATGCAAGCAAGCCACGCACATGGCCTGCCCGCCGGGTCCCTGACCACCCTCCTGCCGAGCAACCGTGGGGCGCTTTCGCCTGCTCGAGTCGGAAACAGGGCAGTTTCATTGCGCATTCCTGAGCCCCTTCCCACCTTCCGACCGATCACGTGCCGGGAGGGGCGCGCAACTTGAAGAAGGGCAAGAAGGCCGGGCACTGGCTGAAGCTGCTGGCCCCCGTTTTGGCGTCCATCGTGGGCCTGCTGTCGCTGCGGTTGCTCGGTCCGGACATCCTCGACCAGAGGGCCCTGCGATCGTTCCTCGCGCCCCTGGGGCTGTGGGCGCCGGTGGTCTTCATCCTCCTGCTCGTCGTGCGGCCGGTCACCCTGCTGCCCGGCCAGGTGTTCGCCGCGGTGGGAGGCATCCTCTTCGGCGTGGTGATGGGGACGGTCTACGCGCTGGTCGGCAGCCTGCTGTCCACCGCGGTCGTCTTCTACATGGCGCGGAAGCTGGGCACGAAGGCGATGAAGCGGATGGCGGGCAAGAACTTCGCGCCGCTGGAGGCGGTGGCGAAGAAGCACGACTTCAAGGTCGCCACCCTCGTCACCGTCAACCCGCTCTTGCCCACCGACATGATGATCGCGCTGGCCGGCACCACCGGCGCGCGCTTCTGGCCCACCGCGTGGGGCGTGCTCATCGGCACCGTCCCCGGCACCGTCCTCACCGCGCAGTTCGGCGCCTCGCTCAGCCGCGGCGAGACGGTGATGACCGTGGTGTCCGCGGTGGGGATGGTGCTGAGCATGGTGCTCGGCGTCTTCCTCGGGCGGCGGATCGTGGGCGACTTCAAGACCGCGCGGGAGGGAGGGCCGGACGACGACGGCGGAGACGGCAGCCCCCAGACGCCGCGGGAGGACGATCACGATCACGGGGACGGCAGGCCATCGTCACGCGCGGGCGGGCTCGCCGAGGCGACCTGAGCCCTCGCGCCGTTCAGGGCTTCGGGCACCCGGGCGTCTGATCCCAGGCGGGGAGGAACTGCCGCTGCGCCGCGTCGTAGCGGAACCGCAGCCGCCGGCAGCGGTCGCCCAGCACCTCCACCTCCGCCGTCCCCGACCAGTCCGCGTGGTAGCGCACCCGCGCCTGCGCCCTGTCGTCGTAGAGGGTGGCGCTCATCCGGGGCCGGCAGCCGTCCTTTGCGCCGTCGGCAGCGGGCGAAAGGTGCACCAGCGAGGCGAAGTCCCGCTGGCGGTAGGCCCCGTCCCGCCCCGAGGCCGAGGCCGAGTGCGAGTCCGAGTCCGAGTCCGAGTCCGAGGTGATCCAGGTGATGCCCTCCTCCGGCACCACCCCCGCGGCGCGATCCGGCTTGCAGATGGACCGCGGGGCGGCGAGGCCCCCGGTCTTGCCGTCCTTCGAGAGTGCCGGCTGCTTCGGGCAGGCGCGGCCCTCGAGGTAGCGGCCTGAGCGCCCCCGGGCGATGGACTCGGCCAAGGGATCGCGGCCCTTGCCGAAGAGCCGCTGGCGGGCGGCGGGGTTCTGCCCGAGCCAGGCGTGGACCTGCTCCGCGGCACCCACCGCGCCCTGGGTGAGGAAGCGCTCGACGTGGAAGGCCCGGGGCGCGTCACAGCCGGGAAGCTGCGCCACCACCAGGAACTCGCCGCCCACCGGAAGGCCACCCTTCGGCGCCGCGGACACCACGTCCCCGATGCGCCCCAGGGGTGCGGACAGCGGCGGAAAGGCGGGTGATTCCGGGAGGTTGGAGCGCCTGGCAGGCGGCGCCTGCGTGGCCGGGGCGGGAGGCTGGGCCCAGACCGCGGAACAGAAGACGAGCGTGCCGGTGAACAGGAGCGCCGGGCGAAGGTGCGTCATCGGGGGGACTGTAGCATCCGACCGCCGGGCGTCTTGCGTCCCGCGCTTCTCAGTGGACCTGGGCCACCCGCGAGCGGTCCTCGAGGAAGCCCTGCACGCCCTGGGCGATCGCCTGGGCGAGCTCCTCCTGGTAGGCCTTCGAGGCCAGCCACTTCTCCTCCTCCGGGTGGGAGAGGAACGCCGTCTCCACCAGGATGGCCGGCATCCGGGCCCCGAGCAGCACGTAGAACAGGGCCTGCTTCGTCCCCAGATCGACCGTGCCCGGGTACTTCGGCTTCAGGCGCGAGACCATCGCCGACTGGACGCGGCGGGCGAGGCGCTCGGACTCCTCGGTGTGCGCCTTGGTGGTGAGGTCCGCGAGGATGAACTGCAAATCGCTCATGCTCTGCTCGCTGGCCGCGTTCTCCCGCGCCGCCAGCCGGATCGAGTAGCGGTCCGAGGCCACGTTGAGCGTGAAGGTCTCGGTGCCGCGCACCTTCCGGCTCTCGGCGGCGTTGCAGTGGATGGAGATGAAGAGGTCGCCCTTCGCCTCGTTGGCGATGCGGGTGCGGTCCTCGAGCCGGACGAAGGTGTCGTCGTCGCGGGTGAGCAGGACCTCGAGCCCCGCGTCGGTGAGGATCTCCCCCACCCGCTTCGCGATCGCCAGGGTCACGTCCTTCTCGCGCGTCCCACCCTTGCCGATGGCGCCGGTGTCGTGGCCGCCGTGACCCGCGTCGATCACCACCCGCCGGACCTTCAACCCGAGCTGCTCCGCGAGCGTGACCTCCGCCGCCTTCCCCGAGAGCGCCGGGCCGAGCTTCGCCTTCGCCTCCTTCGCCTCCTCTGGATCCTTTGGATCCGGATCGCGGGCGGGGGTGGACGGTGGCGTCGCGGCGGGCGGAGCGGACGCGGTGGCCGTTGCCGGCGCAGGGGCCGGGGTCGGGGTCGGGTCCTGCGTCCTCTCCGGGGCGGCGGGCGCGGCTGCATCCGGGTCGTTCGGCCGGGTCGCCCGGGCGATGGCGTCGAGGATCGCGGGGGTCGAGCCCTCCGGCTGCCGGGCGGACGGATCCGGGGGCGTCGAGGGGGGCGCCTCGCGGGAGGCGACGGACGTGGGGGCCTGCCCGTTGGCCGGAGCAGGCGCCGCCTCGGCCTGCGGCGCGGGAGCCGGTGCGGGCACGGGCGCCGGGCTCGGCGTGGCGGTTGAGGCCGTCCGTTGAGCGCGCGAGGCGACCGCCTTGCCGGTGGGCCTCGGCGAGGGCGCCGCCGGAAGCTCCTTCTGGAGCGCGACCAGCTTGCGGCGCATGTCCCCCGGCGGAAGAGAGGTGAGCGCGTGCTCCACCACCGCCCGCGCCTTCTGCGGATCGCCGAGCCGCTCCATGTGGATCAGCGCCAGCGCGAGCGCCGCATCGTCGGCGAGCGTGTTCTTCGGGTGCTCCGCGATGAGCCGCTCGTAGTTGGCCATCGCCTGGCGCAGGTCCGACTCCAGCGCCGAGATCCGGCTCAGCTCGCGCTGCATCTCGGCGGCGGTGTAGAGGGCGTCCGCGGCCCGCGCGCTCTTCGGGTAGCGCTTCGCCACCTGCTCGAAGCGGCCCGCCACGTTCTGCCAGTTGTGTCGGAACTTGCGGCGCTGGGCGTCCTCCTTCAGCGCGAACCACGCCTTCCGCGCCGCCTGGTACTCCGCCTCCGCCTTGTCCGGGGCGCGGGCGTCCGCGTGCGGGAGCACGGCGAGCATCAGCGCGAGGATGAGGGCGAGCGGTGAGCGCATGGTCCGGTGGAGGGTGTGGGGTGGCTGCGGCTACAGGCATGTGATCACCCGTCGCGCGTACCGGCAAATTTTCGACCGCCTCGGCTACACTCCGCACGACGATGCGAGACGACGGCTCCGGGAAACGCCGCGAACATCCCCCCGCGCCCTCCGCGCGGACCTCCACCGGGCAGGTCCCCGTCGCGGGCGGCGGCGGGCGTACCGCGCAGTCCGCGCCTCCAAGGACCACCACCGGACAGGTCCCCGTCGCGGGCGGCGGCGTGCGCAGCGGACAGCCGGCGCGGACCTCCACCGGACAGGTCCCCGTGGCCGGCGGCGGCGGCGCGCGGCCCCAGTCCCCGGCGAGCACCCCGCGGGCTGCGGCAACGGCCCCTTCGCGCACCGCCTCATCCGCGGGGATCCCCGTCACCGCGCTGCCGCCGAAGCACCTTCTGGCCCGCGAGCTGGGCGGTGTTGAGAACGCGCAGCAGGCTCAGCAGCACATGCTCCAGTCGGCCTTCGCGGACGACGACGAGACCACCCAGTTCGACGCGCTGCTCGGGGCCCGCCGCGCCCCCGCCTCGCCGTTCGACGACGAGGAGGTCACCTCCTTCGCCCAGCAGTTCGATGGCACCGCCGCCCCCGAGGCGCTGCGCAGCCGCGACCTCTACAAGGCGCTCCACCCACCCGTGCAGAGCCGCGAGGGCCGCCGCTCCCAGGAGGCCTACCGGCTCGTGCTCGATCAGTTCGCAGTGGGCACCAACCCCCGCTACGAGCCGGACGCACCGGGCAAGCCGCGCGCGCACATCTTCGTCTGGGACGTCACCCGGGCGATGGGCGTGGAGGTCCCCCACTTCCTCGGCAGCCGGGAGCTGACCCTGGCGCAGACGGTGGACTGGCTCCGCCACGAAGGGCCGATGAAGGGCTGGCGCCGCTGTAGCGAACTCGAGGCGTGGCAGGCCGCCAACGGGGGACACCCGGTGATCGCGGTGCCGAAGGAGGTCCGCATCAAGCTCCTCGCGATGGCGAGGCCCGGGGACTTCAACGACGACGGCAAGCCCTTCCTCTCCGCCGCCGCGCTCGAGCGGGGGAACGCGCTGTCGGTGAAGCAGGCGTTCAACGTGTTCGCGGTGGAGTTCTTCGCCCACGCGTGAGCCAGAGGTCCTCCGCGCGCGTCACCGTACCCAGCCCAGCGTCCTCGCCAGGTCCTCGTCCACCAGGCGCGCCCAACCCGGCTCGCGCGGCAGCACCGCCCCGAGCACCTTCGGCCCGTTCCGCACAGGCGCCCTCCCCGGCCGCCCGCGCACGCGCACCGAGAGCCGCACATCCCCGCGCAGGTAGGAGGCGCCGAAGGAGATCTCCCTCCGCTCGCTCCCCAGAGGCTCGTCGGGCGTGAGCCATACCAGCGCCCCCACCCGGAGCGGCTCGAGCTCCCTGCGCCAGACCCGCCGAAGCTCCCATCCCACCGCCCCCGCCGCGAGCAGCACGCCCAGCGCCGCCGCCATGGGCACGAGCCAGATGAGGCCGCCCCGCGCCTTCGCCCAGCGGACCTCCCGCGGACGTTCGGGCGCGTCCGGATCCACCAGCAACCGCACCTGCGCGCCCGGCCCCAGACCCTCCGCGTACAGCGCCTGCGCGGCCACCCCGCTCGCGCTCCGGGACAGCCCGCCCTGCACGTAGAGCACGTCCAGCGCCGCGTCCGACCGCTCGCGCTCCTCCGGCGGCGGCAGCCGCACCCGCGCCACCGTCGCCGCCACCTCCTCCGCCCGGAGCAGGAAGGCGCGCTCCTCCGATGCCCAGCCCCCCGCGCGGCCCGCCGCGAACACGAGGAAGAGGCAGATGCCGGCGCCCAGCGCCGCTGCCATGGAGAGCCGGCGGATGGCGCCGGGCACCTGACCGAGCTTCACCGGCCGCGGGGCGTGGGGGATGGCGAGCTGCATGCAATGCGAGACTCTAGCCGAGCGTCTCGCGCCCGGCGCCAACGGCCCTTCCCGCCCCTACTCCGCCAACTCCCGCCGCAACGTCGCCAGCAGGTTCAGCGCCTCGAGCGGGGTGGTGGTGTCGGTGGACAGGCCGCGCAGCCGGGTGAGGACCTTCGCCTCCCCTTCGCTCAGGGACGGTCCGCTCTCGGCCACGAAGAGCCCGAGCTGCGCCTTCGACTGCTTCTTCTGCCCGCCGGAGAGCCTCGGCCTGCCCGCGTCGTCCAGCTCCCCGGACTCGAGGTTGCCGAGGATCTCCCGCGACCTCCCCACCACTTCCGGAGGCAGGCCCGCCAACCGCGCGACCTCGATGCCGTAGGAGCGGCTGGCTCCGCCGGGGATGAGCTTGCGCAGGAACACCACCTTCCCGCCCGCCTCCTTCACCGCCACCTGGCAGTTGCGCACCCGGGGCTTCTCCCGGGCCAGGTCCACCAGCTCGTGGTAGTGCGTGGCGAACAGCGTCCGCGCGCCGATCCGGTCGTGGATGTGCTCCGCCACCGCCCAGGCGATGGAGAGCCCGTCGTAGGTGGAGGTCCCGCGGCCGATCTCGTCCAGCACCACCAGCGACCGCTTGGTGGCGTGGTGGAGGATGTTCGCGGTCTCGGTCATCTCCACCATGAAGGTGGACTGACCCCGCGCGAGGTTGTCCGACGCGCCCACCCGGGTGAACACGCGGTCGCAGATCCCCACCCGCGCCCGCCGCGCCGGGACGAAGGACCCCGCCTGCGCCATCAGCACCGTGAGCGCCACCTGCCGCATCACCGTGCTCTTCCCCGCCATG
>CAZCWA010000086.1:0-14035 GCA_964502265.1 uncultured Myxococcaceae bacterium
CCGTAGCCCTTCACGCCGTGGTCCATCCCGTGGAGGAGGAAGGTGCTCGCGGGGTCCGCGACCGGAGGCGACAGCGCCAGGTCGGTGACGTTGTCCATGCTGTTGCACGCGGTCTGGAGGTGTCGGACCTGCACGCCCTGGGGGAGGAAGACGGTGCTGAAGCCCACCCGCACCTGGTTGCCCGGGTTGTTGCCGCGGCTGCAGCGGATGTTCGAGGTCGTCTCCAGCCAGCAGCGCGCCAGCGTGTTCTGCGCGTCCTTGTGGCTCCCGCTCCCCCCGTAGAAGAGGAGGGTCCGGCCCATGTCCGGCACCGGGTGGATGAGCGCGCAGGAGGCCTCCGCCTGGCCGTTGGGGATGATGCAGGTGTCGGCGGTGCTGGCGGGGATGACGGTCAGGAGCTGGGAGGCCGGAAGGATCGTCCCGGACGCGGCGCTGATCGTCACCGGGCCGCCGGTGAGGCCCCGCACGTGGAAGTAGGCGCTGCTCTCGCCGTCGGGGATCGTCACCCCGGTCGCGGGCTGGGTGCAGGCGGCGTCGAGGAAGAACCCGAAGCGCATCTCGGGCAGGGCCGTCAACGAGACGGTCACGTCGCCCACCATCGGCGTGGCCACGCCCTGCGCGTCGCGGCTCTCGATCGTGATGGGCGCCGAGCACTCACCCGCCCACGGGCTCTGCGGCGCGGAGGTGAACGCGAGCACTGCCGCGGCCTGGTCGATCGTGTGCGTCTGCGTGTCACCCATCAGGCCAGGCGCGGCGAGCTCGAGGGCTACGGGGCCCACGCTCGTGGAGCGGAAGTGGAACGCGCCTTCGCGATCGCCGGCGGCGATCGTCACGGTGCCCATCGCCTGGATGCAGGCCGCGTCCGCGTAGAAGGTCAGGCCCGCCTGCGGGTTCGCGGAGAGCGCCACCTCCACCGGCTGGGGGGAGGGCGTGGGGTTGCCCGAACCGTCGGCGAGCTGGGCGATCACCGGCGTCGAGCACTGGTTCACCGGCAGGGTCTGGGGCCCGGTGACGAAGCGGGCGCGCACGGGAGGGCCGGAGACGATGGCCACCGTCTGCTCCGCCGGTTGAAGCCCGTTGGCCAGCGCCCGGAGCTCCACCGTGCCCGCTGCCTCCGCGCGGAAGCGGAAGGTCGATGAGGTCGCGGTGGAGGGTAGGGCGAGCGACGTCACCGGCGTGGTGCAGCCGGCGTCCGAGTAGAAGGCGAACCGGGATGCAGGCTCCGCCATGAGCGCGATGGCCCCCACCGTCCCCGCGGGCGTGGGGTTTCCGTGCGCGTCCCGGACCTGCAGCGTGATCTCGGGCGAGCACCCACCCGCCTCGACGGAGGGCGGGATGCCAGAGAACGTGAGCTGCGAGGGTGGCCCGGCGGTGATCGTCACGGCTTGCGCGTCGCCCGACACGCCCGTCGCCGAGACCGTCAGCGTGCCTGTGCCCGCGGTGGTGCCGGACACGTAGAAGGTCGCGCCCGCGCCCTGCAGCGAGAGCGCCTGGAGCGCGGTGGTGCAGTCGGCGTCCGAGAACAGCTCCATCGACGAAGACGGCGCGCCCATCGCCGACACCGACACGGACACCGGCAGCGCACCGCCCGTGGCCGTCGGGTTGCCCTCCGCATCGCGCCGCTCCACCGTCACCGGCGAAGAGCAGGCGCCGGCCGTGATCGTCTGCGGCATCGAGGTGAGGTGGAGCGACGCCGCCGGCCCCGTCTCCACCGTGAAGGTGTGTGTCGTCTGGCCGAACGGCGCGTCCAGGTGCACCGTCGGCGTGCCCGGTCGCCGGAAGCGGACGTGGAAGGTGATCTCCGGGCTGCCTGCGGGCCAGGGGACGGAGGTCACCGCCGCGCCGCACGACGGATCGAGGTGGAAGGTGACGCCCTCGGGCGGGGCTGCAGCCAGCGTGAGCACCGCCGAGGTCCCGGGTGCGGATGGGTTCTGGTACGCGTCGAGGGCCCGGATCCGGATCGCCTGCGAGCACTCGCCGGCGGTGATCGTCTGTGGCGCGCCGAGGAGATCGATCGACTCGGGCGGGCCGAGGCCCACCGTCTGCACCTGCGTCGCCTCACCGAGCCCCACGGCGCTCACGCCCACCTGCACGGGCCCCGGCCGCGTCCCGCGGAAGTGGAAGCGGGCGGTGAAGGTGCCGGGCTCGAAGGCCACCCACTCCACCGGCGCCTCGCAGCTCTCGTCCGAGAAGAACGAGAGGTCGCCCGAAGGCTGCGCGGCCAGCGCCAGCGGGAGGGATGCGGTCACCGCCGACGGGTTGTCGAAGGCATCTCGCGCGAGGACCTCCACGTGCTCGGAGCAAGCCCCGGCCTCCGGCGCCCGGGGCGGGGTGGCGAAGTGGAGCGCGGACGGCGCGGCGGCGACGATCTGCACCGACTGCACCGCCCCCGCGAGCCCTGCTGCCTGCGCGGTGAGCTGGACGGTGCCGGCCTTCGTGCCGCGGACGTGGAACGCGACGCGGGCCTCCCCGGCTCCCAGGACCAGCGACTCCACCGGCTGCTCGCACGCGGGGTCGGCGAAGAGCACCAGCTCCGAAGAAGGCGCCGTCCCCAGCGTGATCTGGGTGCTCCGGTCGAGCGGGGCCGCGTTGCCGAAGCTGTCCCGGCTCTCGAGGAAGAGCGCGCTCGAGCACGTTCCCGCGGTCAGTTGTGGCGCCTCGCCGAGGAACGCGAGCGCTGCGGCCGGCGCCGCGCAGACCTTCCCGGTGCAGGCCGGATCCGCACAGCCCGCGAGGCCGTTGCAGTCGAGGTCCTCCAGCGACATGCAGCGCTCCGACGCGCCCGGGTACGCCGCGGCGTTGGCGTCGTTGCAGTCGGGTCCCCGGTGCACGGTGGAGATGAAGCCGTCGCGATCCGCATCGAGCGTGGCGTCCGGCGCGCGCAGCGGAAGGGGGACCTCCTCCACCGCGCCCGGCACGAAGCGCGCCTCCACCGGCGGGGTCTGTCCGTTGAACGCGAGCGGCTCCTGGCAGCCCTTGCCCCACAGCGCTACGGCGCGGACGGTTACCTGCTCGGCCAGCGCGCCGCGGTAGAGCGCCACCCGGTAGTCGCGCCGGCTCTCCGTCTCGAAGTGCGCCGAGGCCACCGGCGCCCCGTCCCCGCCGAGCACCTCCACGCGCACGCACGTCGCCCGGACCGCCTCCTCGAGCTGCACCACCGCCAGCAGGGTGCCGTCGCCCGACGGATCGCTGCAGCCCTGGGCGACGAGGCCGGTCACGGCGATCGCGAGGACGGCGAGGCGCTTACGCGGAGGTCGTGCGCGCGAAGGTCGCTGAAGGGGCGTGGTCATCGCCGGTGAGGCTATCACCGGGACCGAAAGGCGGCGGTCAGCGCCCGCTGGAGCCGCGGCGGTTGTCCGGCGTCCCCGGCGGCATCTCCACGAAGTCGCACATCTCGCACAGCCGCGAGTAGATGCGCTCGCCCACGCGCTCGCGGAGGATCTCCCCTGTGCCGTCACGCTGCGAAGCCACGAGGTCCCGCGGGTTCGAGTAGCCCTGGCGCCCACCCGCCGCCGCCACCTGCCGTGCCTCCGGCGAGAGCGAGTAGTTGGTGGCGAAGAGCGTGGTCCGCCCCGCGTTGTAGCGGCGGGCGATCAGCTCATCCATGGTGTCGAGCTCGAACGGACTGCCGCGGCCCTTGCCCAGCTCGTCGATGGCGAGGACCTCCACCTCGGAGAGGGGCCCGATGATCTCGCCGCCGCTCTTGCCCTCGTTGAAGCCGCGCCGGATCGTCGCGTAGAGCAGCGAGATCTCCACGTACGCCGCGCGCACGCCGCGCTCGAGCGACAGCCAGGAGAGGGCCGCCGCCATCAGGTGCGTCTTCCCCGTTCCCACCGGCCCGCTGAGGATGAACCCGCGCCCGTCGCCCTTCTTCGAGTACCCGAGCGTGAACGCCCGCGAGATCTTCTGCGCCCTTTGCTGATCCGGGTGGAAGGGCCGGTAGTTGTCGAAGGTCGCGTGCGAGACCGAGGCCGGCAGCTTCACCTCGTTGAAGGCCGCCACCCTGCGCGCGCGCGTGCGGCAGTCGCAGTCCGCCAGCACGTCGTAGGTCCGCGGCCCCATCTTCCCGCTCACCGTCTCGGTGTGGCGCCCGTAGACGAAGCCCAGGCCCCCGCACGCCGTGCAGGTCCGGCTGCACTCGCACACCTGCGCGAACGCGAAGGACCCGCGCCGCTCCACCGTCACCTTCCGCCCCTGGCACTTCGCGCACGCCGACATGCCGCGGACTTCTACCAGAACGCAGGCAGCGCCAAGGCCCTCGCGACCAGCGCGTGCCGGTGGAACCTCTTCGAGAGAATCCGTGCCCCTGCAGACCCCAGAGGCTGTCCGCCCGCCAGGCTTGCGGCCTCGCGGTAGAGCAGCCTGCGCTTCTCCCACGGCAGCGCGCGGATGAGCGCGGCGTGGACGAGCTCTTCGATCCGCTCGGCCATCGCCAGCTCCGGCGCCGGGGCCTTCAGCGGTCCTGCGAGGAGCCGTTCGCAGCATCGCTGCAGATCGGGCTGTTCGCGCCCCAGCTTCGTCACCGCGGCTTTCGCCTTCTTCCAGCGATCCTCTTCGAGCGAGCCCTTCAGCGCGAGCGCGTCACTCACTTCGCCTCGGCCGGCGGCGCGCTTCTGCCACTTGCGGATCTCCGCCTCGACCTCGCGCTTGCAGGCCCGGAGCGAGCGCAGCGCGGGCTCTCCGGGACGCGCATCCCAGAGCGCGCGTTCGGCCGCGCGACGGATGCCGCGGGCCACCACCTCCACCGGCGCGCCGGACTCGCTCCAGGCCATCAGAAGCTGCATGTCGAGCGCGGAAAGCATCAGCCCCGCCCCTCGATGA
The DNA here is from genome assembly GCA_964502265.1 of uncultured Myxococcaceae bacterium. Lineage (GTDB taxonomy): Bacteria > Myxococcota > Myxococcia > Myxococcales > Myxococcaceae > JAFAFL01. The sequence goes on from CAZCWA010000086.1 coordinate 4,822, forward strand.
GCGAGGTAGCACTCGGCGATTTTCTCCTCGAAGCTCGCGTTTTCGGGCAGCAGGCTCATAGCTCTTCCGTGGGGCTGTATCAAAGAGGAGCGCGGTTGACCCGCGCGCACCGGACGGGGATGATTCGCGCCTGTTTCCAATGAGAATTCGCAGACTTGCGGATTCGAACGGGATGGACATGCGAACACTCGTTCTTGCGATCACGCTCCTTCTGGCCGCTTCGGCGCACGCGCAGGCCGCGCGTCAACCGCCGGGCCGCGCCAACGCGGACGCAGGGCTCCGGAAGGACACGTCCACGGCCCCGGACCAGAGCCTGGCCGGCGACATCACCCGGCAGAAGGTGGAGACCACCGAGGCCGCGCCCGCGCTGCAGTACGACCAGTTCCGCCTCGGCGTGGAGCTGCAGGTGGCGGACAAGCGGCGCTCGCAGATCGAGAACCTGCGCAAGATCATCGCCCTCACCGGCGACGATCAGGCGGAGAAGCCGGACCTGCTCTTCCGGCTCGGCGAGCTCTACTTCGAGGAGTCGAAGCACTTCTTCTACGAAGCCCACCGCAAGGACGACGACTACATCCGCGCGATGAACGGGGGCGACGCGGCGGGCCAGCAGCGCGCGCAGGCGGAGAAGGCGGAGCTGCTCGGGAAGAGCCGCGAGTACTCCACCATGGCCACCGACGCGTATGCGGACATCGTCCAGCGATTCAAGGACTACGCGCGCACCGACGAGGTCCTCTACTTCCTCGGCCACAACCTGATGGAGGCGGGCGAGGACCGCAAGGCGCTCGCGGCGTACGGCCGGCTGATCAAGCACTACGCGAAGCCGCCCCACGTCTCGCGCTACCTCGCGGACGCGTACCTGGCCTACGGCGAGTACTACTTCGTCAACTCCGGCGGGCGGCGCGATCAGCTCCTCGAGGCGCTCAAGTACTACCAGCTCGCCGAGGGCTTCCCCGAGAACCAGGTCTACGCGTTCAGCATCTACAAGCAGGGCTGGTGCCACTTCAACCTGGGCGACTACGCGCGGGCGATGGACAAGTTCAAGACCGTCGTCCTCTACGCGCAGTTCGCGGGCGCGCAGGCGGTGGAGAAGGACGGCGGCAAGGGCGGGCGCAACACGCTCGTGCGGGAGGCCCGGAGCGACTACGTGAAGGCGTACGCGCGCTCGGAGCGCAAGGCCTCGGAGGCGCGCGCGGACTTCGGTCAGGTGACGGGGGACGAGGAGGAGCAGTGGCAGATGCTCAAGGCCCTCGCCAACCTGTACTACGCGGACGGCAAGGACCGCGAGGCGGCCCTGACCTACAACACGCTGATCGGCCTGCGCCCGCGCTCTCCCGAGGCCCCCGGCTTCCAGGGCCGGATCGTCGACTGCGTGCTGCGCGCCGGGAACAAGAAGATGACCGTGGATCAGGTGCGCCGCCTGGTGACGATCCACGACGACGTGGTGAAGAGCGGCGTCATCCGCGACGAGAAGGACAAGCGCGCGCTGGAGGAGGCCCGGGAGCTGTCCGAGCGCACCCTGTCGAACCTCGCGGTGAGCTGGCACAACGAGGCCCGGAAGACGCGCGACGACGACACCTTCGCCTACGCCAACGACGTCTACGGCGACTACCTCACGCTCTTCCCGGAGAACGCCAAGGCGTACGACCTGCGGTTCTTCTGGGCCGAGCTGCTCAACGACAACCTGCAGCGGTTCGACAAGTCGGCGGAGCAGTACGGCCTCGTCTTCGCCCAGGACATCGAGCGGGTGAAGAAGGGCGAGAAGCCCGGCAAGTGGATGACCAACGCGGCCTACAACGCGGTGCTGGCGTGGGACGAGGTGGTGAGGGGCGCCGAGCAGAAGGGCACCCTCAAGCAGCCGGACGTCTCGGACGCCACGAAGCCCGCGGAGATCGCGCCCTTGCGCAAGGCGCTGCTGGAGGCCTCGGAGCGCTACCTCGAGCACATCGCGGACGGCGAGAAGCGGGTGGAGATCGCCTTCAAGGTCGCGAACATCTACTACCGCCACAACCACTTCGAGGCGGCGGTGGCGCGCTTCGCGGAGATCGCGGAGAAGCACCCGGGCCACAAGTTCGAGGACGGGCAGAAGGCCGGCGAGCTGGCCGCGAACCTCATCCTCGACACCTTCAACCTGCTCAACGACTGGGCGAAGGTGAACGAGTGGGCGCGCAGGTTCTACAACGACCCGAAGCTGGCCCAGGGCGAGTTCCGCGGGCAGCTCGCGCAGGTGGTGGAGCAGAGCGCGTTCAAGCTCATCAACCAGCTCGAGGCGGACAAGGAGTTCGCCAAGGCGGCGGAGGCCTACCTCGCGTTCGTCACCGAGTTCCCGAAGAGCGAGATTGCGGACCGGGCGCTGTTCAACGCGTCGATCGACTTCTTCCAGGCGGGGATGCTGGAGCGCGCGATCGAGACGCGGAAGCGGATCATCGCGCAGTACCCGAAGAGCGAGTTCGTGCCGGCCAGCATCTTTGCCAACGCCGAGGCGCTGGAGGCGATCGGCGACTTCAGCGAGGCGGCGGACCACTACGAGCAGTACGTCACGGGCTACGAGCGGAGCACCGGGTCGCTGGGGAAGAAGCCGGCGGCGAGGGCGCAGCGGGGCCGGGGCAGGGCAAAGGCCGCGCCGGCGCCGCAGAGCAAGCAGGTCTGGGAGGAGGGCAAGGCCCAGGTCGCGCTGTTCAACGCGGGGATCTTCCGGGACGGGCTGGGGCAGTACCGCCAGGCCCTGCGCAACCGCGAGCGCTACCTCGAGCTGTGGCCGAAGTCGTCCGACGCGGAGGTGGTGTTCCTCTCCATCGCGGATCTGCACGAGAAGGCGGGCGCGTGGAGCCGGAGCCTGCGGCACCTCGAGGAGTACCAGAAGCAGTACGGCCGCGACCCGTCGAAGATGCTCGCCGCCGAGGGCCGCCTGGCGCAGACGTACGCGACGAAGCTCCGCCGGCCGCAGGACGCGCGCCGCATCTACAAGCGGACGTGGGACTACTACGAGAAGCTGCCCAACCGGACGAAGGGGGCGCTCTCGCCCGTGGCGCTGGACGCGGTGGCGCGCGCGCACTTCGAGCTCTCGGATGAGGACTGGCGCAAGTTCGTGGCGCTCAAGCTGCGGTGGGGTGAAGGCCGCTTCATGGCGGACCACTTCAAGCGGTCCCTGCAGGAGAAGGTCCGGGCGATGGCGGCGGTGCAGCGGCGCTACACGCAGACGGTGCAGTTCGGCGCGGGCGACCCGGCGATCTGCGCGCTCTACCGCGTGGGCGAGAGCTTCCACCACATGGCGGACGCGGTGGCCAACGCGCCGATGCCCAGGGGCGCGCCGCCGGAGCTCCGGGACGCGATCCGCGAGGAGCTCGACGCGCAGGCCCAGCCCATCCGTGAGCAGGCCGCGGAGGCCTTCAGCGTGACGGTGCAGAAGGGGCAGGAGCTCGACATCTTCAACGACTGCTTCAAGAAGTCGCTCGCGCAGCTTCGCGACGGGTACAGGCCCGAGCAGTTCCCGAAGGTCCGCGAGGAGCGGCCGAAGCTGACGGACGCGGCGGAGCGGGTGATCGGCGGGGGGATCCTCGCCGCGCTGCAGCCGGTGCCGGTGGTGACCAGGGCGCAGGCGGAGCAGAACCGCGAGAGCGCGCGCGGGATCCGGGACGACCTGCAGGAGCTGAAGAACCTGCCGCAGGGTCAGACCCGGCCGGCCTCGGCGACGGGCGCGGGTGGTCAGGGTTCGGGCGGCGCGCGCGGGATGCCGAAGAAGGACCTCGAGAGCGAGCCGGAGGACGGGCTGTGATGGTCAGGAACGAGTCGAAGCGGATGCTCCGGGGAGTGTTCGCGGCGCTGGCGGCGCTGACGCTGGCGGCGTGCGCAGGTCAGAAGGGCACCGTCCGTCCGGACGACGTGAGGCTGCAGGGCCCGCAGGTCGGTGACGAGGCCCGCGAGCGGCAGATCAGCACCCGCGCCAAACTCCTCTTCGAGGACGCGATCGGCGCCTTCGAGGCCCAGCAGAAGGCGAACACCTTCGACTACGTGGTGCTGGAGCGGAAGTTCGAGGCCGCGCTGGCCGAGGACGGGAACCTCGCGGAGGCCGAGTACAACCTCGGCGTGCTGGCGGAGCGGCAGGGCAAGAAGCAGGACGCCGTCCGCCGCTACGAGGGCGCCCTGCGCCGCAAGCCCACGCTGCGCCAGGCGGCGGAGAACCTCGCCGTGATCATGCAGAACGACGGCAACGTGCAGGGCGCGGTGCAGATCTACGGGCAGATCCTCCAGCACTACCCGGACGACGCCTCGGCGCGCGCGCGGTTGGCGGAGATCTACCGGCGCACCGGCGACCACGACCGCGCGATGGCCTATGCGCGCGAGGCGCTGATGCGCGATCCGAAGACCCTCACCGCCTACAAGGTGATGATGCGGTCGTACCTCGACAGGGACCAGCTCAGCATGGCGCGGCTGGTGGCGCTGCGCGCGCTGAAGCTCGACGAGACCGATCCGGAGCTGCACCACGCGGTGGGGCTCATCCTCCTGCAGGAGAAGGAGACGGAGAAGGCGATGCTCCAGTTCAAGCGCGCGGTGGAGGTGCGGCCGGACTTCGTGCCCTCGCACGTGGTGCTCGCGAACCTGGCGCTGGAGCTGGAGGACTATCCGGGCGCGGAGGCGCACCTGCGCCGCGTGCTGCAGGCGGACGGGAAGAACGCGGGGGCGCTGGTGCTGCTGGGCGTCGCCTACAAGGGGATGGGCCAGTACGACAAGGCGCTCGCCGCCTACGAGGACGCCGAGAAGGTGGACCCGAACCTCGCGGCCATCTACCTCAACCGGGGGATCATCCTCGCCGAGCAGAAGGACGCGCCCGAGCGCGCGGTGGACCTCTACAAGCGGTACATGCAGCTTCAGGGCGGGGACGTGGCCCTGCGCGCGGAGAACCCGGTGTTCGTCCTGCTGCGCGAGGCGGAAAGCGCGGTCCAGCTCAAGGCCGAGGTGAAGCGGGCCGAAGAGGAGGCTGCGCGGATGGAGGCGGAGCTCGCGCGGCAGGAGGCGGAGCAGAAGGCGATGGAGGAGAAGGCCGCCCGCGAGGCGCAGAACGCGGCGGGCACCGAGGGAGGGGACACGCAGCCGGCCTCGGGCTCGAAGAAGGTTCAGCGCGAAGAGAAAAAGCCCGCGCCCGCGGCACCGGCACCGGTGAAGCGGCAGGGCGGAAAGTCGGACGATGAGCCCCAGGACGACCTGTAGCCGCGGTTGGCGGAACCCCCGCCGGGCGGACGGTGTCCTGCTGGCCGGGGGCTCCGTGGAAGACGCAACACCCGGTGGTAGCATCCGCAGTCATCGCAGAGGGAAGGCGACCATGAAGAAGACGCTCCTCATCCTCGCCCTGCTCGCGCCCGCGGCGGGGTTTGCCCAGAACAACAAGGAAGGCGGCGGGGACGTGCGCTACGCGCGGACCACGCAGATCGACTTCGAGGACGACACCATCGAGGGCGATCTCACCAAGCCTGACGGCGAGTACGTCGAGGCGCGCAAGCGGGTGAAGCACGACAACCTGATCCGGATCCGCAAGGACTTCAAGGAGAAGGTCATGCAGTCCGTGGGTGAGCTGTAGACGCAGTCGGATTCCGGGAACGGAACCAGGAGAAATCACGTGCCGGTACCGCTGACACTCAAGGTCTTCAAGGGCGAGGAGCTCGTCGCCACCCGCGAGTTCGAACGCGACATCATCAAGATTGGGCGCCTCTCCTCGGCGCAGCTCTGCCTCGAGGACGAGAAGGTCTCGCGCATCCACTCGGTGATCGAGGTGGGCGCGGACGGCGCGCTCTCCATCATCGACATGGGGTCGGTGGAGGGGACGTGGGTGAACGGAAAGCGCGTGAACAAGGGCGCGCTCGCGTTCGGTGACGAGATCCGCGTGGGCGGGACCACCATCCGGGTGGAGAACCCCGCCACCGCGCAGAGCGTCGCCGCGCTGCAGTCCGCCGCCCTCTCGCTGGACGCCACCACCCAGGTGGTGACCCTGCCGGGCGTGGCCGCACCGCCGCAGGAGGCCGCATCCGTTCCGGTGGCCGCTCCCGCCGTCGCGCCTGTCGCTGCGCCGCCTTCGCCGCCGGCAGAGGCCGTTGCCGCGCAGCCCGTGGCCCCGGTCCCGGTTCCTGCGCCGGTCGCGGCTCCAGCGCCCATCGCCGCGCCGCAGGTTCCCCTCGCCGAGGTGGCCGCCGTCCCGGAGGCCGCTGTGCAGCGTCCGCACCGGTCTCAGCGCCGCAAGGGTGCGGGGCCTCTGGGCCTCGAGCTCCGCTTCGTCTGGGGCGAGGACCAGATCGTCGCCGAGCACCTGCTCCGGCCCGGCGAGAAGGTGCGCCCCTTCACCGTGGGCTCGGCGAAGGGCGTGAACTTCGAGATGGGCGACGGGAAGCTGGGCCAGCCCGCCTTCGAGCTGGTGCGGACGGACAAGGAGGGCTTCGTCGTCCGCTTCACCGGCAAGATGACCGGTGAGTACTGGCAGAGGTCCGAGGTGATGGACCTCACCGCGGCCATCGAGTCGCGGCGGGCCACCCGGGACGGGGACGCGTACGGCATCGCGGTGGGCCCGGACGACTTCGTGGTGGTGGACCTCGGCGGCGTGAAGGTGGAGGCGTGCCTGCAGCCGGTGCCCAAGCCGGTGCTGGTGCCCTTCGGCGAGGGCCTCGACTTCACCATGCTCAACATCCTGCTGGTGCTGTTCTTCCTGGCGGCGGTGTTCGTGGTGAGCGCGCGCAACATGCTCGGGGACGGCGAGGGCTACTCGGACGAGCTGAACGCCAACACCGCGCGGATCGCCAAGCTGATCATCAAGCCGCCGGAGCTGGAGAAGAAGAACCCGCTGCTCGAGCGCCTGAACCAGGAGAAGCAGCAGTCCAGCGGAGAGATGGCGCAGAAGCACCGCGGCGACGACGGCAAGGCGGGCAAGAAGGACGCGCCGGAGCGCAGCGCGCGCATGGCGCCCAAGGGCGATCCGAACAACAAGGATCAGGCCCGCATGCTGCTCAAGGACGTGTTCGGGTCGAAGGGCGGCGGCACCTCCGCCATCTTCGGCAACGGCATGGGCGGCGAGCTCAAGGCGGCGATGGGCGGGCTCTTCGGCGCCACCGCGGGTGACGCGGGCGGGATGGGCGGCCTCGGGCTTCGCGGCTCGGGCTCGGGCGGCGGCGGGGTGGGCAACACCATCGGCATCGGCGGCATCGGCACCAAGGGGCGCGGCGGCGGCAGCGGCTCGTACGGCGACGGCGTGGGCCTGGGCATGGGCGGCAAGAAGGGCGTGGACATCGGGATCACGTCCTCCGAGCCGACGGTGATGGGCTCTTTGGACAAGGAGCTCATCCGGCAGGTCATCCACCGCAACCGCGGGCAGATCCGGTACTGCTACGAGAGCCAGCTCACCCGGCACCCCAACCTCAACGGCAAGGTCACCGTCCGCTTCGTGATCACCATGAACGGCGACGTGTCCTCCTCGAACGTGAGCCAGTCCACCGCCAACAACGCGGAGCTGGAGACGTGCGTGGCGGGCCGGGTGCGGACCTGGAAGTTCCCCAAGCCCAAGGGCGGCGGGGTGGTGGTGGTCACCTATCCCTTCATCTTCAAGCAGTCGGGTGAATAGCGAGTCATGAGCCGCACCTTCCTCATGCTGTGCGCGGTGGCGCTCCTCCCCCTGTCCCAGGCGCGCGCCCAGGCGCCGTCGGTGGGCACGCGGGACCGGTCGGCGGTCACCTTCAACGAGATCGAACGCGGCTTCTTCTTCGGCGTGCAGGGCGGGGCGCGGTTCCTGCTCAACGCGCCGGCGCGGGAGGGGACGCCCCGTCCTTTCTCCGCGGGCCAGGCCGCCTTCATCGAGGTGGGCTACGAGTTCGGCGACCGGCTCAGCGTGGCCGGCTTCGTGATGGCGTCCCAGAACCGGGCCTCGTCCACGTACACCGGCTTCAGCGAGAACCGCGCCCACTCGGGCGACTTCTCCACCGTCGTCCCGGGCGCGAACGTGAAGTTCAACTTCATCGGGTTCGACGACCACCAGGACGTCAAGCGCACCTGGCTGTACGTGCGCGGCGGCGCGGGGCTGGCGCTGTTCTCGCCGAAGACGATCCTCCCGGATCCGGACCTGATGCTCTTCGCCGGACCGGGCGTGGAGTACTTCACCCGGCTGCGCCACTTCTCGGTGGGGCTGGAGAGCACCTTCACGATGTTCGCGCGGACGCAGAGCATGGGGTTCACCGTGACCCCCAACGTCCGCTACGCGTTCTAGCCAACGGCGGTGAGGGGCACCGGGGCCATCGACGCCGCGGAGGCGCTCGCGTTCGAGGACGCGGCGAACCTCGACCTCTACCTCCGGGGCGGGCCGCTCTCTCGGGTCCGTCCGCCGGTGCCGTTTCGCCGCCGCCTCGCGGTAGGCGATCCCCAGGCGCCGCTGCACAAGTTCCTCGAGCTGCTCGACCGGCGAGGCCTGCTCTCTGAAGAGGGCCGGCTGCGCGACGACGTGCAGCTCGTCTCGATGGGCGACCACTTCGACTGGGGCCGGAGCGACGAGCGCGAAGACGTCGCGCAACAGTCCTGCGCGCTGTTCGCGTGGCTCTGCGCGCACCCGGCCGAGCAGGTGATCGTCCTGCTGGGGAACCACGACCTCGCGCGGGTGTGCGAGCTGTACGGCTGGCGGTCGCGCGACTTCGAGGCCGCGCGCGTCGAAGCCGCAGAGGCCTGGCGGCAGGGCGAGGTGGATCCGCGCGCGGAGGAGGCCTTCCTCGAGCGCTACCCCATGTTCCCCACCGCGGAGCTCCTCGCGCGGGACTACGCGAGCTTCCACCCCATGCAGACGGTGCTCGTCCGACAGGCGCTCGACGCCGGCCGCGTGCAGCTCGCGCACGCCGACGACGCGCACACGCTGCTCCTGCACGCGGGCATCCACGTCGAGCAGCTCGAGGCCCTGGGACTCGGAGGGCCCGAGGCGCTCGGCGACGCACCCGCCCAGCGAATCGCGGACCGGCTGAACGGGCTCCTGCGCGAGCGCTGGGCACAACGCGGCGAGGGCCCGCTGGATCTCCGGCCGCTGCATGTGCCGGGCAGCGCGTCGACGGGCGAGGGCGTGGGCATGTTCTTCCACCGCGCCGCGCACCCGTCGTTGATCGAGGACCCGCCGGGCGGTCGCAGGTTCGATCCGCGGGTGCTCCCCATGGGGCTGGTGCAGGTGGTGGGGCACGTGCGCCACGGCAAGAGCCGCAAGCTGCTC
>CAZCWA010000087.1:0-14029 GCA_964502265.1 uncultured Myxococcaceae bacterium
GCTTCGCCAGCCGGGCGTCGTTGGCGAGGACGACCCAGCCGCGCGGCGAATTCACCTTGAGGAAGGAGATGGTCTCGTCGATGTGCGCGACCAGCAGCCACGAGGTGTCGACGTAGACCGGCTTCTGGACCTGCTGCGACTCGAGCATCCGGGTGAACTTCGGGTCGGTGTAGAACCGGCTCGCGTTGCCGCGCAGCACCCGTCCGAAGGGATAGCTCTCCCCTTCGAACTCATACGGCGGAATGGTCTCGGTGTTCCCAAACGCATCCAGGGTGACCATCTCGCCCTGCAGCGGGTGGGTGTGCCGTCCGGGCGTGTACTCCGCCACCGCGGCCACGTCCTTGCCACGGAGCTGGAACACGATCCGCCCCGCCTCGCGCAGCGGCTGGTTCGCCGGGGCCTGCGGGTCGCGGTTGGGATCTGCCGAGCGGAAGTTCACCCGCATCACGTGCTGTCCTCCGCCCGCCTTGGGCATCGAGGTCCAGCCGGTCTCGAAATAGTCCTGCGTCCACGAGTCATCCGTCCGGTGGCGGTAGAGGCCATCCGGCGTGCCCGCCGCGGTGACAGAGCCCTGGATCGCGCTCTGGAACTGGAGCGTCTCCGTACCGCCCCACGTCAGGTCCGCCACGAACACCTGCTCCGACGGCTGCAGGTGGTGGTGCAGCATCACGGGCGCCACGCGCATCCGGACGGTGTCCGACTTCTTCTTCTGCGTGCCGTCCGCCTCCTTCCAGGTGACCTCCCACCGCAGGTCGACGAACCCATCCCACACGGTGTCGTCACGGACGATGTCCTTGCCCTCGATCGCGAACTCCGCGCCCTCGCGCAGCTCGCCCGCGATCAGCGGCTCCTCGGCCGGGTACTCCACGAAGCCCCCGCCGGTCTTCTTGAACAGCCGCACCTTCTCGAACGCCGGCTCGCTCACGAAGAGCTGCCCGTAGCTGCCGTCCTTCGCCTGCGGCCACGGCACGGTCTTGATGATCGCGAGGTCGAGCAGGTCGTCCTCGCCGTTCACGATCGTGTCCTGCGCGTCGTTGCACGCGGCCAGCTCCGCGTCGCTCATCTGGGGGGCGTAGGTGCAGCGGCCGTCGTCGTCGTCGATGTTGGCGAGGAAGATGGCGCCGCGCTCGGCGGTCCAGTCGGCCTTGCCCTCCACGTCGCTGTCGTCCTCGAGGCTCACCACGCCGTCGCGGTTGGTGTCCGCGCGCAGGTCGGCGATGGCCTCGATCAGGATCACGCCCGCGTCGGAGTCACCGGCGTCCGAGCCACCGCCACCGATGATCGGCGGCTGCCCGGCATCCGGTCCGTCCTGGGTGGGCTTCTTCTCGCAGCCCGCCGTGAGCGCGACCGCCACGAACGCGGCGGCAGCAACGGCGAGCCTTCCTGATCTCCAGCGCATGCAGTGACCTCTGGGAGCAATTCGAACTGAGGGGCGCGTGCCTGGTGCAATCGCCGAGCCCCGGACTGCCGGTGCGGCAATCCCTTTGAATGACAACGACTTACACCTTCCAGCAGCGCGAAGGCAAAGGTAGGGGGCGGACACACGCGCCCCACCGCCAGCGAACTGGCGCCCCTGCGAAAGCCCCGGCAGCCCGGGGAGCGTGCAGGAGGGTCGCTTTTGACAGCCGCAGCCGGGCCGTGCAGCGTCCGCGCGATGAGCGGCAAAGGCCTTCCGGACCACCTTCGGCGTGCGCGGCAACAGGCGATGAGGCGGATGGCGGCGCAGCTCGGCGGTGACGCCTCCGACGATGCGTTCGCAGACGAGGCAGGCAGCGGCCACGCGCGCACAAAAGGCAGCAGCAGGGTCCAGGCCCAGCCGGCCCAGCGCGAGGCGGTGCTCGCGGCGGCAGCGCAGCGCTTCGCCGGAAACGGTCTTCGCAGGGTGAGCCTCGAGGAGGTCGCGCACGAGGCCTCGGTGGACCGCGCGGTGGTGCTCTCCCTGTGCGCGTCGAAGGAGGACCTGCTGCTGCAGGCGGCGGCGTGGGAGGTGGATCGCTTCCTCGTCCTCGCGCGCTCGTGGCTGGATGCGCGGGCGGACGCGCGACGGAACCTGCACGCCATCAGCGAGCGCGCCTTCGACTACATGGGGATGCGCCCCCTGCTGCTTCAGCTCATGCTGGGCGCGCTGCCGGAGCTGGCGGCGGGTGCGGAGGCGCGCATCGAGGAGCTGCGGTCGCGCTTCGTCAGCATCATCGAGGAGGCGCTGCGGCTCGGCGTCTCATCCGGAGAGCTGCGGCGCGACCTCCCCGTGCCGCTCACCGCGACGCTGCTCTTCGATCTGCACGTGGCGGGCTACCTCCTGCACACGCGGCCCTCGCCGGACAAGGCGGAGCGCGCGGCCAGACGGCGCGAGGTGGCGCTGGACCTGGTGCTCGACGGGCTGCGGGAAAAAGCGCAGACGTTCACAGCGCGGTGAGGTCGATCTGGATCCCGTCGTCCCCCCGCTCCGCGGCGCGCGAGGTGTTGTACGCGGCGCCCAGGAGGAGCGCGGTGAGGTGCGAGGCGGACTTCACGCGCGGCGGGGTCTGCTCCCGGAGGCGAAGTCCCGGCTCTCCCACATACGCGAGCACCCCGATGACCTCCCCCTCGTGCGCGATGTCGTAGCCGGCGACGCCGCCCGGCAGCCGCCAGAAGCTGTCACCGCCCGAGCGCAGCGCGAGCACCTCCCCGAGCGCGATCGCCTCGCCCTGCTGCTCCACCTGATCCACCCACCACACCGCCACCCGCCCCAGCTCGGCCCCGTCCTCGCGCTTCGCCACGCACTCGACGGTGAAGTCCCAGGAGCGCGCGGTCCATCTGGACTGCTCCGGATCGGTGAGGAAGCGGCGGCAGCGGCCCTTCGCCTCGCGGCCATCCTCGTGCTGCAGCTTGAAGGTGGCCTCGAACGTCTTGTGGGTCCCGAAGGCCCAGAACATCCCCTTGCGGCGCCACGCGCCCTCCCCCGCATCCTCCGCCGCGATGGGCACCAGGGCCTGTCCCTCCAACGCGTCCGGCAAGCGATAGCGGGCGCCGCTGCAGGCGGTGAGGAACAGCGAGAGGAGCGCGACCGGGACGAGGATTGTCTGGGTGTTCATGGGGCTCCTCGAGAATCCCACAGGATGAAATCCGTGACACGTGCCCACAGGTCCACGAACTCGGGGCGGCGGAAGCCGGTGCCGCTGATGAGCCAGTCCACGTGCGGCGGGCGGTTCTGTGGCCCTTCGAAGTGGCCGATGATGTCGAGGTGGTCCGCCCACACCGCGGCGATCACCTCTCCGAAGGGCTGGCTGAGCGTGGGCACCATCCCGTCTGCGGCCTTCTCGTCGGGGAGGATGCCGTAGGCGGCGACCAGCGCGTCCTTGTGCGGCTCGCTCAGCGGCGATGCGCCGGTGCCGGCTCGGCCATGGAAGAACGCGTAGAGGTTGTGGCTCGCCTGTGCGTACGGATCGAGCCCGATGGACAGCCGGGTGCGGAGCGAGGGCGGACGTGCCTGGGTGACGACGCTGCCGTAGCGGACGGTCTCCCGCGGTCCCACGCCGGCATTGAAGAGGTCGATCCCCGCGGGGGTGAGCTGCGTCACCAGTGCCTGATCGCGGCTGACCTGGGAGAAGAAGGTGGAGAGCGCCGAGCGCCGGTCCGCGCTGAAGTCCTCGAGCAGCTCCTTGAAGAGCTGGTCCACGATCGTCTCGCGCCAGCCGAGCAGCGAGTCCGCCTTCACCACCGTCCCCGCAACCTTGAGCAGGTACCCGAGCGGCACCTTGCCGAAGCGCAGGATGTACACGGTGAACAGCGAGAGCAGCCCGAGCAGCTTCGCGCCCATCAGCCCGGAGAAGAACGCGGCGGCGCCGGTGCCGCGGTGCGGCGTGGCCACGCACACCACCGACCGCACGCGCGAGGCGAAGCGTTCGGGCGGCGGCAACCCGGCCAGCTCCTCCGGCGTCCCCAGCGACACGCCCGGGGTCACGAACAGCCGCGCGTCGAGCCCGCCCGTCGAGTGTCCGATGAGGTGGATGGGCCCGTCGTCATCGCCGCCAGTCTTGGTCAGCTCCGCCAGCAGGTCCGCGGCGCGGGTGCGGATGGAGGCGGTCGGGTGCGAGAGGACGTGGAAGACCTCGGCCTCCACCCCGCGCTTCGAAAGCTCCGCCTTCAGCGCGTCGTAGACGTGTCCCCAGTAGACGATCTCGCCCAGGTTGGCGAAGCCGAAGAAGCCGGGGAGCAGGTAGATGCGGTGCTTCTGGCCGGACATATCGCTGCGAACATAGAGCCCACCTGCACGAACGCCGCGCACGAATCGCTGCGATGCGTCAGCCGCGTTGGACGGCGTTCACTCGCGCGCGCGGCTGGGTGAAGCGCACCGGCGACGGTTCTTTTGGCGGGCGCATTCGGCTAGATGAGGCGCACACCCTGCACACCTCTGGAGCGGTCGAATGCGCGAGTGGACCTATCAGGACTTCGTGAAGGACGCGCTGACCCGCGTGCCGGAGGTGACGTGCGAGGTCCTGCGCGAGCTGCAGTCATCGGCGCAGCGGTGCGTGGTGCTCGACGTGCGCGAGGCGGACGAGACGAAGGACGGCACCCTCCCCGGCGCCACGCTGTTGCCGCGCGGGCTGGTGGAGAAGCACGTCGGCGAACACGTCTCGAGCAGGGACCTTCCGCTCTACGTCTACTGCAGCACCGGCAACCGCTCGGCGCTGGTGGCGGACACGCTCCTGAAGATGGGCTACGCGCGCGTGCACAGCCTGCAGGGCGGCGTGGAGCGGTGGCGGCACCTCGGCTTCCCGCTCGAGTCCGCGGGGGCGGTGTGCCGGCTGCCGGGCGCACGGCTCGACTGGGCGGAGGTCCGGCGCGAGTTCGCCATCGTGGGACGGAAGGTGCCGGTGCTCGGGTCGGGCGAGCGGCCGGTGGTCTACATGGACCACGCCGCCTCCACCCACGCGCCGCAGAGCGTGCTGCAGGCGTACACGGACTTCGTGCAGCACGAATACGCCAACGTGCACCGCGGCACCCACCTGCTCTCGCGCAAGGCCACCGAGCGCTTCGAGGAGGCGTACTGGATCGTCGCCGACTTCATCGGCGCGGAATTGCGGCGGGGCGCCATCTGCTTCACCGCCAATACGACCCAGGCCATCGACCTGTGCGCGCACGTGATGGCGGACCGGCCGGGCAAGGTCGTCACCACCGAGCTCGAGCACCACTCCAACGAGCTCACCCACCGCCGCCGCGGCCCCGTCTTGCGCGCGCGGGTGAACGACGACGGGACCCTGGACCTCGACCACCTCGAGTCGCTCCTGCGCAAGAACGAGGTGAAACTGGTGGCGGTCACGGCGGGCTCGAACGTGACGGGCGTGATGCCGGACCTGCGGACGATCGCGCGGATGGCGCACGAGAACGGCGCGCTGGTGCTCGCGGACGCGGCCCAGGCGCTGGCCCGTCTGCCCATCGACGTGCGGCCGTTCGACGACATCGAGCACATCGACTTCCTCGTGGGCGCGGGCCACAAGGCGTACGCCCCCTTCGGCGCGGGCTTCCTCTACGGTCCGCGCGCGCTGCTCGACGAGGCCCCGCCGTACATCCCCTCCGGCGGCACCGCCTCCCAGGTGGGCGCGCGCGCGGCCGAGTACCTCAAGTCGCCCGACCGGCACCACGGCGGAACCCCGAACATCGCCGGCGTGGTGGGCATGGCCCGGGCGCTGCAGTTCCTCTCCTCCATCGGCATGGAGGAGATCCGCCGCCACGAGGTGAAGCTCACCTCGCGCATCCTCGAGGGCTTCCAGTCGCTGGGCGGCGTCACCGTCTACGGACCGCCGCGCGCCGAGGAGCGGCTGGGCGTCGTCTCCTTCAACGTGGACGGCGTGAGCGACCTGCTCACCGCGGCGGTGCTCTCCGAGGAGGGCGCGGTGGCGGTGCGCAACGGACGCTTCTGCGCGCACCTCTACGTCGACCGGCTGCTCGCGGCGGCGGCCTCGCAGCGCGCGGCGTTGGGCAAGGACGCGCTGACCGAGGAGATCACGGGCGCAGTGAGGGCCTCGGTGGGCCTGTACAACGACGAGGCGGACGTGGACCGCCTGCTCGAGTTCGTGGGCCGGGTGAAGCGCCGTCAGTGGCAGGGCCGCTACCGGGTGAAGGGCGACACGGTGAGCGCCGAGTTCGCCGGCCGCTGTGCGGACCGCTGGATGGAGTCCACCCAGGAGGCGGACCACCCGCTCGGGGACAGCGCGCAGGACCACGGCTACGAATTGATCACCCTGCAGCCGGACGACGGGTGCCGCACCTATCTCGTGGCCGATCCGCAGGCGCGCGAGGCGATGATCGTGGACCCGCTGCGCGAGAAGGTGGACGACTACCTGGACCTGCTCTCCGAACGCGGCTGGAAGCTCCGCTACACGGTGGAGACGCACACCCACGCGGACCACCTCTCCGGTTCGGCGCGGCTGCGGGACCTCACCGGCTGCCAGATGCTGATGCACCACGCCTCGCCCGCGCCCTGCGTGGACAGGGCGCTGCACGACGGGGACGTGGTGGAGCTGGGCAGGCTGCGGGTGGAGGTGCTGGCCACGCCCGGACACACCCAGGACGGCGTCTGCCTGCTGCTGCCCGGACGCGTGCTCACCGGGGACACGCTGCTCATCGAAGGGTGCGGCCGGACGGACCTGCCCACCGGTGACGCGCACGCGCTCTTCGCCTCGCTGCAGCGGCTGGCCGAGCTCCCCGAGGACACGCTGGTCCTGCCCGCGCACGACTACAAGGGCCGCCGCGCGAGCACCATCGGCCGCGAGAAGCTCCACAACCCGCGCCTGCGGATGGGCAGCGCCGCAGCCCTCGCCGAGACGATGGGCGCGCTCGACCTGCCGCCACCGACGAAGATGCCCGAGGCGATCCGCAACAACCTCCACTGCCTGTAGTCGGCGCGCATGGGACCGGAGGTCGCGGACACGAGCTGGGCAGGACCCATCGGCGGGCTCTTCGCGGGCGCGGCGATGGGGCTCGTCATCTCCGCGCTGGGGGCGGGCGGGAGCATGTTCATCGTCCCCGTCTTCCTCTACGTCTTCCACGAGCCGGTGCCGGTGGCCACGGGCACCTCGCTGGCCGTCGTGGGCGCAGGCGCGCTGGTGGGCTCGCTGGTGCACTACCGCCGCGGGAACCTGCGGCTGCGCGTGGCGCTCGCGTTCGCCGCCGGCTCGATGGTCGCAGCCCCTGTGGGCGCGTGGGCGCACGGCTTCGTCTCCGACCGCGTGGCGGTGGGCCTGTTCTCGGCCGTGCTGGTGGTGGCCGCCATCCGCATGCTCTCCGGCACCGTCCCGGCGAAGGTGGACGCCCAGCCCCACCGGTTGCGCGTGCTGGTTCCGCTCGGCGTCGGCGTGGGCCTTCTGACCGGGTTTCTGGGCGTGGGCGGCGGGTTCGTCATCCTGCCCGCGTTGGCGATCGTGGCGCGGCTGCCCCTGCGCGAGGCGGTGGGCACCAGCCTCGCCATCATCGCCCTCACCTCCATCACCGGCGCCGCGGGCTACGCGGTGAAGGGGCTGGTCAGCGCGAACCTCCTGGTGTCGGTGGGCGGCGGCGCCATGCTCGGCGCGCTGGCCGGGGCGCCGCTCGCCTCGAAGCTGCCCGAGCGGCCGATGCGGTACGGGTTCGCCGCCGTGGCCGCCACCGTGGCGCTCTACATGTTCGGGCGCGCGGTGTTCGGCGATCCCTGATCGTCTGCCGACAGCGCGTTCAGCTCGTACGCGTGCGAGAGAAGACCCAGCCGCGTTCCCACCCACCCCGCGAGCGGCCAGCGCTGCCGCCACATCGCCTCCGCCGTCTCCAGAGGCGACTCGCGAACCTGGGTCATCAGGCCACGCCAGGACGCCGCGCGCGGGCTCAGGAGCGCGAGCAACCGGAGGACCTCGGGGTACTGCTGCGCCGAGCTGAGGTGCGCCCGCCCGCCGTAGCCGATGATCACCGCCTCCACGCCATAGTCGTTGGTGAGGATCGCCTCGAGGATCTCGCAGCGCAGCTCGAGCCGCCCCGGTGCCTCGGAGGGGCCGGTGAGGGTGACGCTGGACGCGCTCCGCGTCGCCTCCAACTGCAAGGTCGCGCCCTCCGCATCCGAGAGCTCGATGGCGAAGGAGAGCCGCTCGTTCCGGCCGAGTCTGCGGCGGTTCTGCACCAGCCGGGCGGCCACCGCGTCCGCCAGCGCGCGACGATCCGCCAGGGGACGGGGCGGAGCGTCCGTCAGCGCGCGCCGGAAGCCGGCCAGCTCCGTCTCGAGCGCGCGCTCGAACGAGGAACGGGTGGGCCGATCATCACCACACGGGATGAACTGCCCGTTCTCGATCCGATCCGAAGGAAGGAGGAAGTGGCACCGGGTGTCGTGGCGGGTGCGGTGGGCGGCGTAGTAGCGGTCCGGATCCTCGAGCTCGAGCTTCAGCGCGTCGATCCAGAGGTTCTGGTCCTCGAGCAGCACGAACGAGGCGGCGAAGGGAAAGGCGAGCTTCGGCTGGAGCAGGTCCACGATCCGCACGAAGTTGTCGAGGAAGTACTGCTCGCGTGCGCGCGCCGCGGACCGGTCGTCCTTGCCGGGGAAGCGGATGCAGTTGGGGAACCACGAGGCGCTGCCGTAGCCGAGGAAGAGCGCGTCGATCCGCGGGTGCGCCTTGCGGAGCCGCCGGCACAGGTGCTCGATCACCGCGGGCGGCGCGGCGTGGAGCGCGTCGTTGGCATCCACGAGCACGAAGCCCTCCGCCTCGAGCACGAGGATCGAGTCGGTCAGGTTCACGTAGCAGGTGGCCGTCAGCCCCCCGCCGAGCTGCACCGGCACCCCGTGGTCGAGCTCGATCACCTCCTTGAAGGAGAACGCCTCGCGGACGTAGCCGGCCATCCCTCCGAACAGCATGCCCGGGACGAGCGCGGTGGCCCCCGGACGAAGGCGCTCCAGGGTGCCGGCGTGCAGGTGATCCTCGTGCCCGTGCGAGAGGTAGACGTAGTCGAGCGCGCGCTGCTCCACGCCCTCGGGACGCGGGGTCGGCCACGGGTGCCACTGCCCGGCGTACGCGGGGCCCGCCCACCACGGATCGGTGAGGAC
The DNA here is from genome assembly GCA_964502265.1 of uncultured Myxococcaceae bacterium. Lineage (GTDB taxonomy): Bacteria > Myxococcota > Myxococcia > Myxococcales > Myxococcaceae > JAFAFL01. The sequence goes on from CAZCWA010000087.1 coordinate 9,044, forward strand.
CCGCTTTCCTGCCGCTTCGATCTCCAGACACGCGTGCCCGACGCTTCTGATCTTCATCGACCGCCTCCTTGTTCGAGCGGCACGCTGTCGCGATGCAGCGGCGGCGCAGGACGAACCGGAGGGCAGGCACGTGCATTTGCGTGCGGACGGGGGCCCGCCCGTGCGCTGGCGAACGCGGAGGGCTACGCGTTCTTCCAGCGGAGCTGCAGCTCGAGCTCCTCGTCGGCGCCCTCGCGCTCGTGCTCCACCGACAGCTCCGCGGTGGCGGGCACGGTGAAGCGCGCGTTCTGGACCTGGATGCGGAAGGGCTCCCCCTTCTCCACCGAGTCCGCCACCCGGCGGAGGAGCTCGGCGAAAGCCTTCGGGGAGGTGATGCGCTCGACGTCACGATCGGCCATGGCCCGGGAGTCTAGCGGCAGCCCGGGCAGGTCGCAGCCGTTCGTCGGTCACCACGCGTCTTCAGGCGTCGGTCGAGAAGATGAGGTCCGTGAACCGGTCCCCGAGCTGGAGCGGGTCAGCCTCCCCCTCGTCGTTGGCAACGGCCAGCATCAGGAGCGCGCCGAGGCTCGCGCACAGCCCTGCGCGACGTGCACCGCCCGCGATGAGGTCGATCCACAGCTCGCCCCTTCCCGCGTTCAGCGAGACGTCCCAGCACAGGCGCTGCCCGTCCATGCCCTCCGCGAAGAGCGTCCGCCCGCTCTCTTCCTCCAGGGGCCGCAGTTCTTCGGGCGCGAGGACCCGCAGCGCGTTCATCGCCCATCCTCCGCCGTAGCGCCGGGCGAAGGCGCGATACGACGGCGGCAGCGGGTGCCCGAGCCGGTGGGCCGCCTCGTCGAGGACCGCCTCATCCACCGGCCTCGGCGGGATCCGGCCGGGGACGATGCGCAGCTCCGGCAGCCAGTCCGACGGCCTCGCGCCGAGCAACCACTCGCCGCCCGGCAGGCGCACCCGCGGCCCCTCCGCGCCCCAGGCCACCGTCCACGGAAGTCCCTCCTGGACCTGCCGACCTTCGAAGCGGGGACCCGGGACGGCGTCGAACTGGCCCCACTCGAGCCGCCCGTCCTCGAGGCGTGCGGCCTCGGGGAGCGAACACGAAGGACACGTCCAGAGCACCACCCGGTGGCTGGGGAAGACGCCACCTGCGCCGTCCAGGAACGCTTCGGGGCTGAAGGCCGCCCGACAGGCGGGGCAGGTCACGGGCTTCAGCGCGCGCCCTCGCCCGCACCGAGCAGCGCGGCACCGATGAGCCCCGAGTCGTCCCCCAGCGCGGCGTCCGCGATCTCCAGCACCCGCTGGCTCACCCGCGAGGACCAGCGGGCCACGCCCTGCGCCACCACCTGCCGCATGTGCGAACAGCGCGAGAGCACCCCGCCTCCGATGACCAGCGCACCCGGGTTGAGCACGGTGATCTGGTTGGCGATGGCGAGCGCGAGCGCGCCCACCGCCCGGTCGTAGATGAGCTTCGCCTCGGGGTCTCCGGCCAGCGCCGCCTCCTCCAGCATCACCGGGGAGAAGATGGCCCCTTCGCGCGCGGCCAATTCGCGCAGCAGCGTGGGACGCCCCGAGTCGATGGCGTCGCGCATCTGGGCGATGAGGTGGTGGCCGCCCATGTACGACTCGAGGCAGCCGGTCTCGCCGCAGCCGCAGAGGCGCCCGTTCTCGGGCACGACCTTGAGGTGGCCGAACTCGCCCGCCGCGCCGCCCGCGCCCTTGAGCAGGCGCCCGCCGCTGATGATCGCGCTGCCCACCCCGCTGCCCACGAACACCACCAGGATGTCGTCGTGCGCGCGGCCGGCGCCGGCGCGGAACTCGCCCCACGCCGCGGCGCTGAGGTCGTTCACCACCTTCACCGGCCGGCCGATCCGTGCGGAGAAGAGCCGACCGAAGGGGACGTCCCGCCAGCCGAGGTTCGGCGCCACCGCCACCACCCCGCTGTCCCCCACCAGCATCCCGGCCACGCCGACCCCGCAGGTCTCCACGAGGGGCTGCTCCGAGAGCACCTCCTCCGCCGCGCGCCCGAGCGTGTCCACCACCCCCGCCACCGAACGGTCGCTCAACGCGTGCTTGGCCGAGGCGAGGATCCGCCCCTCGCCGTCCACCACCGCCGCGCGCCCGTAGGTCCCGCCCAGATCGATGCCGAGGAACGCCATACGCCATCGTGGATAACAACAGCCCGCCGCGGTGGCGAGGGCGCTTGCGAATGCGAACGGTCGTTCGTAACGTGCCGCGCATGGTCGTGACCAAGGGCGAACTGACCCGCGAACGCATCGTGAACGCCGCCTCGGCGCTGGCGAGCCGGGTGGGCTTCGACGGTCTGACCATCGGCGGCCTGGCGGACGAGCTGAAGATGTCCAAGAGCGGCCTGTACGCCCACTTCGGCTCCAAGGAGGAGCTCCAGCTCCAGGTTCTCGAGTCGGAGGTCGCGCGCTTCGAGCAGGAGGTCTTCCACCCGGCGGTGAAGCAGCCCCGCGGCGAGGCCCGGTTGCGCGCGGTCTTCGACCACTGGCTGGGTTGGAACTCGCGCTCCCCGTGGCCCGGGGGCTGCCTCATCGTCACCGCCTCGGTGGAGTTCGACGACCGCCCGGGTCCGCTGAGGGACGCGGTGATCGACGCGCAGAAGCGCCTGCTGGACGCGGTGGCGCGCGCGGCGAAGCTGGCGGTGGACGCCGGCCACCTGGCGAAGGGCGTGGAGCCGGACCAGCTCGCCTTCGAGGTGTACGGGATGATCCTCTCCCACCACTTCGTCTCCCGCGTGAAGGGCGATCCCCGCGCCGACGAGCGCGCCCGCGCCGCCTTCGACTCGCTGCTCGCCCGCAACCGCCCCCGCTGAGCCTGTCCCACCCGCTGTCTGCAGGAGTCCGCCTTGTCGACAATTAGCACGACCGTTCGTTTCATCGTCAAACTGGGCCACGCCCTGGCGCCCGCCGCCACCTCTCGCCGGCTGGCCACGATGTTTCTCACCCCGCGCCGTCCGAAGCGGCCGCGCGTGCCCGTCGCAGGCGGTGGCGTGCAGCCGGTCCGCTCGACCGTGCGTTCGGGCGACTGTGAGATCGCGACCTGGGCGTGGGGCGAGGGCCCGACGATCCTCCTCGTGCACGGGTGGGCGGGCAGGTCCACCCAGCTCGAGGGCTTCGTCGAGCCGCTGGTGCGCGCCGGCCATCGGGTGGTGGCGATGGACCTGCCGGCGCACGGGCTCTCCACCGGGAAGCGCACCCACCTCGTCCGCGCCGCCCAGGCGATCCGCGACGTGGCCGAAGCCCACGGGCCCCTCCCCTTTCACGGCGCGGTGGCGCACTCCTTCGGCGGGATCGCGCTGCTGCTCGCGCAGCTCGAGGCGCAGGTGGCCGGGCGGCTGGTGGGGATCGCCCCGGCGGTGGAGCCGAAGCTGTTCGTGAACCAGATGCTCGACTTCCTCCACGTGCCCCGGCACCGCCGCGGCGCGGTGTACGGCGGCGTCGAGGCCATCGTCGGCCGGCGCATGGAGGAGCTCGACCTGCGCGAGAAGGCCGGGGCGATCCGGACGCCGCTCCTGGCGCTGCACGATCCGCAGGACGCCGAGGTCCCGTTCGCGCACGGCGAGGCGTGGGCGAAGGTCAGCCGCATGGGCGAGCTGGTGCCGGTGGAAGGCGCGGGCCACCGGCGCATCCTCAAGGACCCTGCGGTGATCGCCCGGGCGTGCGCGTTCGTCACCGGCGGCGTGGACGAAGGCGCGGCCCTGGAGTCCTTCCCGAGCGCGCCTTCCCATCCGCCGCAGGTCTCGCCCGTTCCGCGATAAGGGAGGGGGATGCAGACGAAGTACCTCCTCACCCAGGTCGTCCTCTTCGCGCTGATGGTGGGCAGCATCGTGTGGGCGGTGCGATCGAACCGGGCGGATCCGGATCGCTTCCCGCTGGTGGCGCCGTTCGACCTGAAGCTGCTCGCGCTGATCGTCCCCTGGCTTCTCGGTGTGGCCGGCGTGATGTGGGTCATCCTCTGGCAGGAGCTCGTCCCGAGGGGCTCGCCGCTGCTCTTCGCCACCGCGCTGGGAATGTTGTCCGTGGGCGCCATCGCCGCGCTGATGGGCGGGCTGGTCCGGATGCAGCGCCGCATCGCCGCCGGCTTCGTCATCCGCGTGGACGACAACACCCTCCGGCTTCAGCTCGACGACATCGACGACACCATCCCGCTTCGGCCCGGGTCGGTCATCGCGCGCTTCACGTCCCGCAACCAGTGGCTGCGCTTCGACATCGCCCACGGCGAGCGGACGCTGCAGCTCCTCGTGATGGTCCCGCTCGGCTACCTCAACCTCGCGAAGGAAGGCGAGGTGGTGGAGTTCATCGGCGCGCCGCTGGGCGGCTCCTCCCGGCGCTTCTGCGCGTGGATGCGGCCGTGGATCCCCGCGCGCCGGTAGCGGCTACTCGGTGACTTCGGGCTTCTGCGCGGGCGGCGCCACGCGGCGCTTCTGCTCGGCGACCCGGAACCGCGCCAGCCCCACCGCGAAGAGCGGGGTGCCCGCGGCCATCAGCACCCCGCCGAGGATCACGAGGCTGGGCGGCCCCTCGAAGAAGCCCCACCACACGAACATCCCGGCACCGCCGAGCAGCAGCATCAATCCGAAGGCGACCGCCGTGTTCGGCTGCATGCGCGGGCGGAGCCAGTCGGTGAGGACCACCCGCTCGTCCTCCTCGGACTCGGTGTAGCGCGAGTCCTCCGGGGGCAGCACGGCCATGGCCACGACCTTCGCGGCCTCGGGGTCCGCCCCTTCCGCCACCAGCCGCTCCTGCACCGCGCGCCGGTCGAGGCCCTCCTCGGCCAGCGCCCGCGCCTTCGGGTAGAGCGGCTGGGCCGCCTCCTCCGCGTCCTGCGTCATCTACCCGCCAGCCTCGACCCGCGCGCGCTCCACCGTGCCCTCGATGAGCCGCTGGATCTCCCCCAGCCGCGCCTCGGTGTTCGCCTCGTAGCGCAGCACCAGGATGGGCTGCGTGTTGGACGCGCGCACCAGGCCCC